>NZ_JBFHKV010000439.1:0-6404 GCF_041595215.1 Stieleria sp.
AAAACCGGTGGGTCGGGAATTTGTCCGCGGGCTTCCACGACGATCGTCCCCGTGCCGTCACCGGCAATGGAGCTGCTCAGTTTGGCTTGCGGTGCGTCATCCTGGGCGTGGCCGCGATGGCTCAGCGAGAAGGTCATTCCCAGCAGAAACAGCGTGAGGAACACGGTGAACGCAATTCGGGGCGCGGTCGAGGTGGATGCGTTCATGGTTGCATTTCCTTGGAGTGCGAGTCTCGTTCTTGGCTAACTCGTGGTGGTCGTTTCGAGTGTGAAAGCTGTGCAGGGCCGGAGGAGAGACGTGCTGAGAATCTCAAATCTCAAACATGAAACATGAAACATGAAACTTGAAACTTGAAACTTGAAACTTGAAATCGTTTCAATTCCCGACCAGTTGTCGGGCTTGGCTGATCATCATTTGCAGTTGTTGGACTCGCTTGCGATTGCGGTCTTGGTCGGGTAATCCGGCCAGCAGATCGGAGAGGGTTTTCAGGTCGACGTTGGCGCCGAGCGGGTCGCCGCGGAGCTTGGCCGCGAACAGTGCGGCGGCGGTTGCGATGCGAATCGATTCGGATGCTTGGTCGGGGCGTGGTGCGTTGGGTTCGTACGGGATCGGCCAGCGGTTTTCGATCATCTGTCCGGTCGACAGGTCTTGGAACCTGACCGAGACCGAACCGACGTCTCCTTCGCCATCGGGTTTGGCTTGGAATTGATAGACCGCCACACCTGCTTCGGCCGCTGCCATCTCGGCGGCGTCGACCTTGTCGTTGCGAAAGTCTTCTTTCTTGAGCAGGTGTTTTTCGAAGCCGAGCAATTTGTAGTGGCCGACGCGTTTGGGATTGAATTCGATTTGCACTTTGACGTTCTTGGCCGAGGGGCGGAGGGCGCCGGCGATTTGGCTGGCGAAGCCGTCGTCGGCATCGTCGGGTGAATCGAGCAGGTAGTAGCGGCCGTCGCCCTTGCGGGTCAGCGCTTCCAGGATTTCGTCGTTGAGTCCTTCGGCGACGATTCCCGCGGCGTCAAAGGCGATGCCCGCTTCGCGGATCGTGGTGATCCGCCCCGACAGGCTTTCGGGGTCGGCGTTACCCAAGTTGACGGCGCCATCGGTGAGCAAAATGATTCGGTTCTGCGCGCCGTCGGTCTGATGTTCACGGGCTTTTTCAAACGCCAGTTGCAATGCCGCTTCGATGTTCGTCCCACCTTCGCTGGGCAGGTTATCGATCAGCTCGACGAGCCGTTGAGCCTGGGATCCGTCGACCTTGTCGGCCAGCAGTCGCGGTTGGCGTGCGAAGCTGATCAAGGTGACTTGATCGAGTGGTTTGAGTTGTTGGGCGAGCAGGGCGAATGCGCGGCGGACGGTTTGTTGCCGGTCGATGCGTTCCATCGATCCGGAGTTGTCCAACAGGAACGTCAGACGCAGCGGTGTGTTGCTAGCACGTCCGGCGGCGGCGGTCCGCATCGAGACACGCAGCAGGTTGCGTTGTTGCAGAAACGGATGGATGGCTTGCTCAAGCCGGCAGGCAACCTTTTCGTCTTGGCTGGGCATCGGATCGCCATAATCCAATGCATTGACAAATTCTTCGATGCGAATTTTTGCCGGCTCGGGCCATTCGCCTCGGGCGAGCGCCGCGGCGGCGAGTTTGAACGAGACATCACTGACGTGCAGCGAGAAGGTTGAAAACGCTTCGCTCGCGGCGTCTTTCTCATCCAGTCCGTCCGGCACGGGCGACTTTTCGATGCTCGAACGCTTGAGCGATTCGGTCTCGAAATTCACCTGCGGGTCGCCAAACAGGTAGTCGTCTTTGCCCTTGCTGGCGACCTGGCCGGCTTGCCGTTGAAGTCCCGATTGCAGGTCCTGCAACTTTTTTGATCGATCGGCAGTCGCAAGTCCGTCTAGCTCATTCATCCCCGCGCCCCACTGTGTCACCGGTTTCGATGGGGTGGATTGCAGATCACTGAGCGTGACCGTTTTTCCGGCGATCGCCGCACGCGTCCGCCGACTGAGAGCACGGGTTTCCAACAGCGCCGGTTCCTCCTCCTGAGGAATGACGATTTTGGGGGTGTCGAGGAAATGTTTTTGCTCCGCCGGCGCGGTCACTGCGAGATCGGATCGTTCCTCCAATTCGCGTAGCATGGCTTCGGGTACGACGGCTTCCGGTGCGCTTTCGGGTGCCGGGATGGAATACGACAGGGCGTCGGACTCGTAAAACCGACCGCTGCCTGGACGGTTGGCCGGCGGCACGGTTGCCTCGCCCATCATGCTCATCCCTTCCATCAACTCCATCCCGGCCATCATGGGGTCGGATCCCTCGGCCAGTCCTTGCTGTGGTGACGCAGTGCTTCCGAATGGTTCTCCGCCGATCCCGCCGCCGAATCCGCCACCGCCCATGCCGCCGCCCGCCCCGCTTTGGAAGCCGAGTGCCGCACCGGCCGCGCCGTTCTGGTCATCGGGGCGTTGCGTTGGTTCACCGCGCTGCGCCGTTTCGAAGTCGGTGATGCCTCTGCCGAACCTGGTAGCCGCTTGTGGGGCTGCCTTCGCGACCTGACCGGATCGCTCGATCCCGTCATCAAAGCGCTTCATCCCGCCGGCGGCGAACTCCGGTGACGCCTCTACTTCGCTCCATTTGTCTTTGGACGGGAAGGCCTGGCCATTGATCGCGCCCGACTTATCCGCTGCGGCAGCCACCTCAGGCAAAGGGGGGCTGGGAACGGTCGGGAAGTACTGCACGTCGTCTTGCAAGTAGTAGGCTGACGGGGGCACAGCTTCCTTTTTGATCGCATCGACACCGAGACTGTCTCGAATGGCCGACAGCGAGGATTTCGAATCCGCCGTGTCGCCGAATGTGACGCCGCTTTGTGGTTTCGCTGGTCTCGCCAGTTGGCTACCGCGGAATCGTCGTCCCGCGCCGCTGACCGCGTATTCGTCTTCGAACAGATATTCCTCGTCGATCGACGCTTCGAACTCGACCGACGCGGACTCCTCGACATCGAAGTCTGCTGCGAAGTCGCGTTGCATATCGGTCGCGACCGAGCCGACTTGACGCGACTCCTGCATCATGAATGCGCCGGTGGCGAGCATCAGGAACAGGCCGGCGATGCCCAAGGAGATGGCAACGCGAGTGGCATTCCAGAAGTGGCTGGTCGGCAACCGTGGTTGCGCGTCGCCGGTTTGTTTCGCTTGGCCACTGATCGCGGCCAGCACTTTGTGCCGTCTCTCCGCGGGCAGTTTCCAGTCCTCGTCTTCCGGCGGGGCTTCGTCCGAGCTGACGTCGCGCATGAGTCCATCGATGGATTCGAATTGTTTTTTGACCGCTGCCAATTCCGGACGCTGCTCGATCAATCGGTTCAGTTGATCGCGTTCCAGCTCCGACGCTTCGCCGAGCACGAGTGCAACGATGCGAGCTTCCAGATCGGGGTCAAGGCGGTCGTTTTGAGATGCTTCGTTCATGAGCTTCCGTCGATTCCGAGTGGTCGGAGTTTGCCGGCCAGCTTTTTTAAAATGTGGTGCAATCGGTAGCCCACGTTGCCGATGGTGAGCCCGGTTTGGATGCTGATGTCGCGGTAAGTGAGGTCTTCGAAATACTTCAACCTGACCAGCTGCCGATCCGCTTCATCGAGTTCCAGCAAGCTTTGGCGCAGCGCGCCGGCGGCTTCCATTCGCAGCAGCATGTCTTCAGGCGTCTCGTCTCCGGTTTCGTTGAAGCCGGTGTCGCTGTAGTCCGATGACGGTTTGCCGTCATCGCTGGAGAGCGATTCGCGTTTGATGTGTCGGATGTAGCTGAAGGCCCGATTGCGGACGCTGCGGAACAGCCACGCCTTGGGCGAGTCCACCTGATCCCAGCGGGCGTGCAGCTGCAAAAAAACGTCTTGAACGATCTCTTCTGCCACCGCACGCCGTCCGGTCAGCGAAAACGCGTAACGCAACAGCGGCGTCTCCTCGGTTTCAAACAAGGCGCGCAGGGGCAGCTGACACTCGCCCTCGGCGCCCGATTGTTTGACATCAGGAGTCTGTTTCAACATGTATTCGGTTCGGTTCGCCTGGCGAAATTGAATCACGACCCCTTATCCTCGCACAGGAACAGACTCATCGCGAAGGAATTTATTAGCAAGTTTCCGGCATCTTTTTCCGGAATCCCCGTCTCGGGCGTTTTCGATGGATGGTTTCGGCCAACGGCCGTTCACATCCATAGCCTTGGGCATCGCCCAAGTTCCGCAAACGAGAACGGAGGAATTGGCCAACGGCCATACACAAATGCCTCGTCAAACGCGAAGGTTGTGCATGGCCGTTGGCCAAATTGAACCTCATTGCAATGAGATTCCTGGGGCGGCGCAACCCTCGCAAATGCTCGGTTTGCTTGCCCCAGGCTATGGATATGCATGCCCCTTGGGCAAACAGCGACGTGTTCAGATACCAATGCCCCGGCGGAGAGTGACGAAAACCCCTTGTGATCAACAACTTGAAAACCGCACGACCTCTGTGCGGGAGGGTCGAGCGCAGCGAGGGGGAGAATTTCCGCGACCCCGAATGTCTACGCGTCGGCACATTCCAAAAGCGACTCGATCAGCTGCGTCAGATCGAGCATTGCGAATGGCTTTTCCAGAAATCCATCCGGTTGCACGCCGTCGTATTGCGGCAACGACCAACCGGAGACCATGATCACGGGCAGATTCGGTTGGCGTGACTTGATGTGCTTGAGAACGGTCAGCCCGTCCATTCCGGGCAGGCCCTGATCACAGAGCACCAGCTGAAACTCTTGCTGCTGCAACCGTTTCAACGCGGTCGGGCCGTCTTCGGCGGTTTCGACGCTCAGTTGCAGCGATTGCAGGACCGCGACGGTTGATTGCCGGACCAGTTCGTCATCATCGATGCACAGCACGCGGAATTCGTCGGGTGCCCGGCGGGACGTCTCCGCGCCATCCGCGTCGGCATCCAATGCGGCAGCAGTCGGAACCGAATCTTCGTCGATCGGCGGCTGTGTCTCGTGTTCACGTGGCAACCGAAATTGCACCGTCGTTCCTTTGCCCGGTCTGGATTGGACGTGCAGTTTGCCGCCGTGCTGGCGGACGATGCCATCGCACTCACTGAGGCCCAAGCCGCTGCCTTTGGTGTTGGTGGTGTAGAACGGTTCGGTGCAATGTTGCAGTTGTTCGGCGGACATTCCGCGGCCGGAGTCGGAAACATCGACGATCGCGCTGCTTTCATCGGCGTAGACGCGGATGGTGATCTGGCCATGATCATCAATCGCATCGACGGCGTTGAAAATCAGATTGGTCAGAACCGCACGCAACTGCGTCCCATTTCCCTTGACCAAGGGATTGGCCGAGAAGTCGGTGTGCACACTGATTTGTTTCCCCGTCGAAAGCGAGTCGTTTTGCCAACGGGGGCGAGTCAACTCGACCGATTGCGTGACGATGTGATCCAGGTCAAGGACTTCCAGGAACTCCCGATTGTGTGATTCACGATAAAAGTGTTCCAAGCGGCGAACCGTTTCGGCAGTATCGGTCACGCCCAGTCGAATCAGTTTCAGCCAATTCCGACTTGCCCCTTGCAGGTCGGAATCTTGTTCGAGCATCTCGGCGTAGGTCAGCAGCGGTGTCAGCGAATTGTTGATGTCGTGAGCCACGCCGGCGGCCATCCGGCCGAGCGCGTTGAGTCGTTCACGCTTGATGGCGATCTCTTGGGCGTTGGCCAAACGATCGAGTGCCTCGCGCAATTGCAGATTGCTTTCTTTGAGTTCTTGATCGGCGATCAGCTTTTCGGTGACATCTTCGAGGGCGCCGACGTATCCGAGACGCTGCCCGTCGCGCTCGATTCGGTCGGCGACCACGTTGAAGCTGCGAATCGTTCCGTCGGCATGCCGGAACCGCCCCGAGAAGTTGAATTGTTTGCCGTCGTCCTTGTCGACCTCGGCGTGCCAGGTATTGACCAAGCGATCACGGTCTTCGGGGTGCACCATGTCCAGCCAAGTGGTCTGCGAGTTCGGTCGGCCCGGGAGCCCGGCGACTTCAGCCAAGTAGCTGTTGAAGTAGGTGATTTCGTTCGCATTGTTGGTGACAAAGATGCCGACGGGTGAGCAATCGCAAACGGCCCGAAACTGCGCCGACTTTTCGGCAAACTGATTGGCCAGTTCTTCGCGTGCCCGTTGCAGTTGTCGGTTGGTCCGCCGCAGGGCGAGGGTGCGGCGGATCAAACTGGTGGCCAGCCAAGTGATCAACGCCAACAGCATCGCGGCGACGGACAGGAACCAGGTTCGCATCCAATACGGTTGGAGCACCGTGATTTCAACCGCGCGTGCCGCCGGTGAAACGTTGGCGTCGCCATCGGAAACGCGAACTTCCAGCGTATGGTCGCCCACGGGAAGATTTTCCAACGCGACCTGGTTTTGTTTCCCGAACGCCGACCAGTCA
>NZ_JBFHKV010000440.1:0-6402 GCF_041595215.1 Stieleria sp.
CGTGATGAAGTCTTTGGTTTTGTTGATGATGGTTTTTGCGGCCGGCGGCGCGACGGCGGCGGATGTGATCGAGTTCGCCGACGGCGCGAAATTGGTCGGCACCATCACCTCCATTCGGAAAGCCGAAAAGGAATTCGATTTTGACCCCCGCGACGACTCGAAGTCGTCCAAGAACGTCTATCGATTTGACGAGGTCTTTCGTGTTTCCTACCAGGGCAAATGGTTCGTCTTGACGCCGAAATCGACGTCGTCGGCTGGCGATGACGGGGACGGAGACGGTGACGATTCGGGGACGGTCAAACGCTCCAAGGCAGAAGTCTTGGCGCTGATCGAGGCCGCCGGGAAAACGTCGCCCGATTGGTTCGATTCCGTGCCGCTGGACTATCCCAAATCGCTGGACCTGTCCTGGCCGATCAAGCCGCCCAAGGGGCCGTGGCAAAGCCATAAAAACATGGGCCAGTACATTTGGTCGGTCGTCAACGAAAACCCTGGCCGCTGGCATTCGGGAATCAAACTGCTGCACCATTGTGTCGCGCTGCATAAAGACGACCGGGTTTTGCTGCTGCGTGACATGAACGCCCTCGGCGACGCCTACTTTCGGTTGTTGCAGGACTATCCGCGGGCCGCGTTCTGGTTCCAGCAAGGCAAGGCGACCGTCGACAAGGTGCAAGGCGTACGACTGGCCGAGTGCTATTGGCGTCTGGGAAACCGGGACATGGCGATGCAGATGCTGCGCGGACGGCGTCTGAACCTCGCGGCGATCAAACTGTACGGCGACATGGGCGAGATCGATCGGGCGTTGAGTTTGACAGCCGCCTTCGTGAAATCGGGGAACGATTACCAGGCCAATATCCTGGCCGCCGACGCGTTGCGGCTTGCCGGGCGACCCGACGAGGCGATCGACTATTACCAACGCGTCCTGGCCTCGAAACAATTTCGAAATGATGAATACGCGAAACGTTTCAAAGCGCGTGCCCAGGAAAGTATCGAAACGATTCGATTGTACGACCAGGCGGACGTGAGTCGTGTCGCCGACGGCACCTATCGTGACAGTAGCACGGGGTACAACGGAAAGCTTTCCGTGGCAGTCACGGTAGCAGGCGGCAAGCTTGAAGCGGTCAAAATCACCGACCATCAAGAGAAACAATTCTACTCGTCGCTGACCGACACGCCGGCGCAATTGGTCGCCCGTCAAAGTGTGCAGGGCATCGATGGCACCAGCAGTGCGACGATCACGTCGCAAGCCATCGTCAACGCGACCGCCAAGGCGCTGGCCCAGGGAACCCGATGAAACGACGCGGTTTGGCACTGGCCGTCGCCTTGTTGGCCGCCGCAATCTTGGTGGCCGTGGCTGAAAACCACTGGATCGCGGCCCGGTTCGGCGTTCCGTCTGCACTGGCGGTCACGATCGCCGGCGTGGTGCTGGCCGCCGCCGTGCTGACACTGTTGACCAGCTACGATCGCGGCAGCCGCGCGGTGCTGCGACTGGATTGGTTTTCACCCGCCCTTCGTCGTCTCAAACCGGATCAATACGCCTCCCATTCCTTGACCGGGCGGTTGCTGCGTTGGCTGTTGCCTGACGGGCTGCAATCCGACAGGATGTCGAAACAGCGAGGGTTCTTGCGCAAGACGTTGCGACGTTTCGGTTTGTCGTGGCTGGCCTCTCCGGTGCGGCGGATCGTTCAAACCCTCTGTTTGGTCACGTTCGCCGTTCTTTTTTTCTATGTCTGCTGGCCCTACGATGCCCGACCGGCGACAGGAGTTCCGGGCGTGGAAAATACCGCCGCCGAGCAGTGGCCGTCGCACTACAGCGACAACCTGGCGGCGAAGGAGATCATCCCGGCGGAGACGTTTTTGATGATCGATCCGCTGGTCAGTTTATCGACGGCGGTCGCGTCGCGAAGCTGGGTCTGGTCGCTGGTGTCGGCGGCCGCGATCTTGATCGTTTGCGTGTTGATTCCACGAGGTTTTTGCGGCTACCTGTGTCCCCTGGGCACGACGATTGACTTGTTCGACTGGGCGGTCGGAAAACGCGTCCAGCGGTTTCGTGTTCCCGACGACGGTTGGTGGGTTCACATCAAATACTATCTGCTGGCCGGGACGCTGCTGTGTGCGGTGTTCGGCGTGCTGGTCTCAGGCTTCGTTTCGGCGATTCCCGTCATCACGCGAGGGATGTTGTTTCTGTTTGATCCGATCCAAACCGGAACGTTGCGCGGTTGGCATTTGGTTCCCGCGATGAACATCGGCCATCTGATCTCGATCGCGATGTTCTTGGGCGTGTTGAGTTTAGGGTTCTTTCGGCCGCGGTTTTGGTGCAAGTACGTCTGCCCAAGTGGAGCGGTGTTTTCCCTGGGAAATCTGTTTCGAATCACCGAACGCAAGGTCGAATCGTCGTGTATCAACTGCAACAAGTGTGTCGAGATCTGCCCGTTTGACGCCATCAAACCCGACTTCACCACTCGCACCACCGATTGCACAATGTGTCAGTCCTGTGGCGGAGTGTGTCCGACGCACGCGATCAAGTTCGTCGAACGGTGGAACGTGGTCGAGTTGAAGGTCGAGAACGATCCGCCGACGCATGAGACGGCATTGGGGCGACGCGGGTTCATGTCGCTCGCCGGTGGCACGGCCGCGGCTGTGGTCGGCAGCGCTGGGGTCTCATTGGCGACGAAAGCCTTTGGTGCACGCTTGGACGATCCCAATGCGTTCTTGCCCGTTCGCCCGCCGGGCAGTGTTCCCGAGCAAGAGTTTCTGGAGATGTGCATTCGCTGTGGCGAGTGTTTCAAGGCCTGTCCCAACGATGTGTTGCAACCGGAGGGATTTCAGCAAGGACTCGAGGGATTGTGGTCGCCGCTGGTCAACGCCGATTGGGCGGGGTGCGAATCAAGTTGCAACGCCTGTGGGCAAGTCTGTCCGACCGGTGCGATTCGCGCGTTGCCGTTGGCAGAAAAGAAAGTCGCTCGCATGGGCCTGGCGATCGTCAACGAGTCGACCTGTCTGCCGTTCGCCGGTCAAGAAGAATGTGATCTCTGTGTCCAAGAGTGCAACGCGGCGGGATACCACGCGATCGAATTCAAACGGGTCGGAACGGAAGTCGACGACAACGGAGTTCCGATCGAAGGCACGGGCTATTCGGCGCCGGTCGTGTTGGCCGACCAATGCGTGGGCTGTGGGCTGTGCCAGACGCGTTGCCATGCGATCAATGTCAAGGAGCGAGGTTTATTAAGCGAGTCGGCAATCATCGTCGAGGCGGGGGAAGGAAAAGAAGATCGGATGATGTCGGGGTCGTACATCGCGCTGCGACAACAAGAGGCTCGCGACCGCGCCAGCGCGTCGCCCAGCGTGGAGTACTTTGTTCCCGAAACGAACGAGCTGGAATCCTCGTTCGGCGAGCCAGAGTCACCGTTCGGCGTGCCAGAATCCCCGTTCGGTGAACCAGAGTCTCCGTTCGGCGTGCCGGGAACGCCAGCGATGGAGTCGACCGAGGACGCGTCGGATGACGATCCCTTTGGCACGCTGGGTTCGCAGTGATGGTCCGAGACGCCTTGCCGCGGCCGCGTTTCGCTACAATGCAAAGCCAGTCGTCTCACGCGTCTTGTTCCAACGCTTTCCCCTACGATCCTCTCGCAAATGAATCCGATCACCGTCGCTGCCGTTCAGTTCAACCATCGTCCGGGTGACAAAACGTTTAACCTTGGTCGCGTCGAGTCGCTGACGGCGGAAGCCAAAGCAAAGGGAGTCGATTTGATCGCGTTCCCCGAGATGTGTTTGACCGGTTATTGGCACGTGAGAAACCTTTCGGCCGAGCAGTGCAGGGAACTCGCCGAACCGATCCGAGGCGGTCGATGCACCGACGCGTTGCTGGAACTTGCCGCGCGACAGGACATGACCATCGGCGCCGGGCTGATCGAACTCGGCGACGACGGACGACTGTTCAACAGCTATATCGTCGCGATGCCTGACGGCGAGGTTGCCGTGCATCGAAAACTGCACTGTTTCATCAGCGAACACCTCGACAGCGGAGACGATTACACGGTGTTCGACATTCCCCAAGGGGCGACCGTGGGTGTGTTGATCTGTTATGACAACAACATCGGCGAAAACGTTCGCATGAACGCGTTGCTGGGGGCGGAGATTCTGCTCGCGCCGCATCAAACCGGCGGCTGCAATTCGCCCAGTCCGCATTGCATGGGCGTGATCGATCCGCAACTTTGGGAGCAACGGGAAACGAATCCCGAAGCGATTGAAGCGGAGTTTCGCGGGCCCAAGGGACGCGAGTGGTTGCGCCGTTGGCTACCCGCGCGGGCGCACGACAACGGGTTGTTCGTGGTGTTCAGCAACGGAGTCGGTGTGGACGACGACGAAGTGCGGACCGGCAATTCGATGATCTTGGGGCCTTACGGAGAAACGCTGGCGGAAACCTGGAAAGCCGGAGACGACATCGTGGTTGCCCGGCTCGATCCCTCGATTCAAGCCACCAGCACGGGGCGTCGCTGGCTGAAATCCCGCCGCCCCGAACTCTACGGCCCGCTGGCCGAACGCACCGGCATTGAACAAGACACCCGGGTCGTTCGTTTTGCAAAAGTGGATGGCGCCCACTCTGGCACGTGAACGCTCCACCGCTCAATTCCAATCGGCGCTCAAGGCCAATCGGCGCTCACGGCCAAGCGGCCTTCGACTTTAGTGAGGACCTGCGCCACGTACTCGCCAACGGCCATCCACAATTCTCGCCCGCCCCATCATGGCGTCTCCTGCCGGCTGACTTTGATCTCGCTGGCGGTTCGGTACATCAGGTTGTTGGCGAACTCTTCGCCGACGAAGGCCGCGACTGAAATGGATTTTCCCGACAGGTTTTTGGGGAGGGTGAATGTCACTTTCAATTCTCCGTCGCCGGACGCGGGTTGAATGATTCGCTCGATCCGCTTCCCAGCCGCGTCCTTGATCGTGACGTGAAACTTTTGCTCGCCCAACGGTTTGGGAATGTGGTGGATGATCGAGACGGTGTACGGGGCACCGGGTGTGGCCCAATCGGGGACTTGCATTTGAAACAGCTTGGGATTCGGTTTGGCTGTTCCGCTCGTCTTGGCTTTTCCGCCTCGCCTGTTGGCCCGCCGGGCGTCCGCTTCGGCTTGCACCTTGTCGACGTACGCACTGACCTGTTGTTTGTCGTCACGGTTGTCGAAGGCCGGCAGGATGTGGTCATTGGAATCGACCATGAATTGACGCATCGCCGCGCGGTGCTTGGCAACCTCATCGGCGTACTCGGGGTTGTCGATCAGATTGACAAGTGCATCGGGATCGTTTTCATAGTCATAGAACTCTTCGAGCACGCCGTGTTGAAACAATTCCAGACGGGCAGCGATCTGCGGGTCGGTCGGGGCTAGTTTGACCATCGCGCGATAGGTCAGGGTTCCCGTCGTCGCGGTTCGGAAGACGCGTTTACCGTCCGACCAGGGGTTGAACAGGTAACCGAAACGCTTGGATTGGACGCTCCGCATGGGGCTGCGATTGCCGCCCGAGTTTTCGTTGTAGACCTTGTAGACCAGATTGCGGCCGGGCTGCTGCTGGCCACGCAGTGTGGGCAGAAACGATCGGCCGTCAAACCCATCGGGATGACGGATCCCGGCGATATCCAACAGAGTCGGCAGCAGATCGACGGCGGAGATCATGTGGGTCGTGTCGACGGTTCCCGGTTTCGTCACGCCCGGCCAGCGCACGATCCATGGCGTCCGTGTGCTGTGGTTCCACAAGGCGGTCTTGGCGAACGGCAAGGGCATGCCGTGATCGGACAGGAAAATCACCACGGTGTCGCCGTCTTGCCCCGACTCGCGGAGCGCTTTCATGACGGCGGCGAAACAGTCGTCGGCGCGACGCACTGAAGAATAGTAGTGTGCCAGTTCCAATCGAACGTCCGGATGATCGAACAGAAAACCCGGGATCGGAACCTCATCAGGCGTAAACACGCGGGTGGGCACATTCTTGTCGTCGACGACCGCTCCATTTTTTCCCATCGCGTAGAAGGGTTTGTGGGGATCGGAGATGTTGATGTTCAGGCAAAAGGGTTTCCCGGCGCCCTTTGCCATCTCGATTCCCCGTCGAGTCGATTTGTAATACGACTCTGCGTTTTTTACGTCCTGCTTTTCACCGTCCAGGGTCGTCAGATCGGTGTCCCAGGCGTATGGCTGATAGGGTGTCGAGTGAGATACTTTGCCGCGAATGCCGACGAAGTAGCCGGCCTGTTTCATCAGATCGACCATGTGCGGGTAGTCGGGATCTTTCACTTGGTAGAACCCTTCCACGCCCGTGTTGTGCGGGTAGCGGCCCGAGAACATGACGTTCCGCGAAGGGTAACAATTGCCGACCTGCACGTGCGCGTGATGGTACCGCAGCCCCTCGGCCGCC
>NZ_JBFHKV010000441.1:0-6386 GCF_041595215.1 Stieleria sp.
GACCGCAGACGCCGGGGGGTGCCAGGGTTTCAGGTTTCGGGTTTCAGGTTTCGGGTTTCAGGTTTCAGGTTTCGGGTTTCAGGTTTCGGGTTTCAGGTTTCGGGTTTCAGATTTTTTCGGTCGGATATGCTTGATTTTCCTGTCATCCATTTTCTTGTCGACTCCTCCCGGATCCCCAGCGTCGCTCTGCGGCCCGCCATTTTTCTGCCATCTCTCCACCGCCGACCCTGCTCCCCCTCTCACTCTCCAGCCGGACAGGCTACAATTCGCGACCCCGAAAAACACTAATTCCGAGCGATTTTGAGAGAAGCGATGAGCGACCCATCCGTAACCGGCGTTGTCCATTTGATCGAGGAAACCAAGACGTACGGCAGCAAGGGTTTTCGCAAGCGATTGGTGGTGTTGGAGCAGGACAAAGGCAGCTTCACCAATTTTGTGCCGGTCGAATTCACCCGCGATTCCTGTGACTCGGTCGACGAGATGAACGAAGGCGACGAGGTCGAGATCACCTATCGGCTCAACGGCCGACGCTGGCAAAAGGACGCCAACAGCGAAGTCAAGTTCTTCGTCAACGTCGAAGCGACGTCCTTCAAAATCACCGGCAACGCCAACCCGGCCGACGCGATGAGCGAGCGGGTGACTGACCCCAACGCGGCGTTTGACGAGGCCAGTGAAGAAGACGCCCCGTTCTGATCGGCGTGCGGTGGAAGTGGGGTAGGCTTCCAGCCTGTCAAAGAGGCTGATCGAGAGGCTGGCAGCCGGTTCGGCGTTAGATCGCTTCGCTGCCGGTCTCGCCGGTGCGGATGCGGATGCAGTCGTCCATCGGCAGGACGAAGATTTTCCCGTCCCCGATTTCGCCGGCGTCACCGCTGCGTCCTCCCGACAGGATCGCTTCGATCGTCGGTTTGACGAACTCTTCGTTGACCGCGATCTGCAATTGCACCTTGCGGAGCAGGTTGACGCTGAATTCGGTGCCGCGGTAATTGCCGGTTTGTCCTTTCTGGCGGCCAAAACCTTGGCAATCGAGCACGGTCAAGCGGTGCACGTCGACTTGCGTCAAGGCTTCTTTGACCGCATCGAGCTTGGTCGGTTGGATGATGGCGATGATCAATTTCACAGGTGCTGCGTCCTTTGATGGTTTCCGTCAACGCATCCACCAACAAGTGATCGCGTCTGGCGAAGGGCGACTATAACCGAACGGCGGCGACCAGAAAAAGCCCCAGGCAACAACGCTGCAACGCAGCGTCCCAGGAAAAGCCCGGGCTCGGAGGAGCGAGGCGGACACTCCTCCGAGCCGGGCAGCTTCCGGTCCGGGACGGGACCGAGAGTTCACAAGTCGCAACCATCACCGAGAGAGCGGCGTGGCCGACAGCGTTGTTCGGATGCCCTGCCACCAGCCGAGACAAGTCTCGACTGGCGTCAGGGCAGCGGTAGGTAGAACCACGTGTGTTGGTAATCGCTGGCCATGTTGTTGACCGCTGGCTGTGGTGTGGATCACAGCGGTGCAGCTGATCGCTGGCCAGGACGTTTGCCAGAGAGAGCATCCACTGGGCCAAAGACGCGATCGGTAGTCGAGAATGGGTCTCAAGTGACTGTCCCCAAACGACTTAAAAAAAATCGTGGGTTCGCGGCGAGTCGCGGTCGGTCGATTCGAAGGGCCTGATCTCGTTTTGCTGCCCAGTTGATAGGCAGGTCGATGCTAACGGATCGGGCACCGGTCAGGCCGATACTGCTAGGTGAAGCGTCGTTTGCTAAGGTGAGGGCCCGTAGGCTCGTGCCAAACGGCAGGTCTTCGTTTGAGGCCGCTTTGAGGCAGCGCAGGAATGAAAAAAGACCGCGTCCACCGTTTGGCGGACGCGGCCTCTTGCGGGAATCGCGTTTGCGATTTCGTTTCGGACGCCTTGTTGCTTAGAACAAGAAGATCGTGTCGATTCCGAAGGTCGTTTGCTCTTCGCCTTCGTCCAGGCCGGCGACTTGATCGTCGTCCCAGTCGAAGCGGATTTCGGGACGCACGACCACGTTGGCATGCGGCTTGTAGTTGACACCCATCGTCAGAGCGTAGATGTCGGTCTCGGTGCCGTAGTTGCTGAACACGCCTTCCTGGTTGTACCACTCGAAGCGTGCCCCGGCGGCCAAGCAATCGGTGAGCGTGTAGATCAGGTACTGGTTGATGCCGAAGGTGTTCCGAACGCCCATGTTGTTTTGGTTTTCGGTGTCCAGATAATCGCTTTGGAAGATGTACTGGACATTGTCGGTCAGCGCGACATCGGCAACGATCGAGTGCATGTAGCCCTTCTCGGTGTTGCCGCCCTTGTCGGCGAACCGACCACCGATGGCGGCGTAGATCAGGCTGATGTCTTCGTTGAGGGCCAACGAAACACCGCCCAGGAACGAGTCGCCGTTGTCCTCGAAGCCGCTGTCCCAACCGAGCGTGTAACCGCCGTAGACTTCGACATCGTCGCTGACGGCCAAGGTCGCCAGAGCACCGGTGTGGGTGAACGGCTCGCTGTTGTACATCGTGTACGCGTGGCTGTAAAAGAAGTTGTCCGGGGCGGTCACGACTTCCCATCCGATGATGGTGTAGAAGTGTCCGACTTTGACCGACAGGTCTCCGTATCCGGCTTCCAAGTACAGCTGTGGCATCGCGTGGCCGTAGCCATTTGCTCCGCCGTTGTCCCAATCGTTGTCCCAGTGGTTGTTGTTGATTCCGAACGCTTGGGTGTCCTGGGCATCGGTACCGTAGACGTAGTCGATGCGACCACCGATATCGAATCCGCAGGATGTGTCGATCGCTTTTTCCGCCCACAACCAAGCTTGGTGAAGCTGGTATTCATCGGGGCGGTTGTTGAACAGCGGCGTGGCGTCGGTGTGGTATCCCATTTGGACCCAACCGCCGGCGGAAAGGTTGCCGCACTGGCCGAACAGGGCGAAGGGCTCGCCCAGATCGCACTGGCCTAATCTGTCGAACAGTCCGGCGCCGAATCCGCCGCCGCATCCACAACCGGCATCGCAACCACCGTCGCAGCCGGAGTCACAGTACTCGATCGTGTCTGCACCGCAATCGGGTTCGCAGACTCCGGTATCACAGGCTCCGGCATCACAGTCACAGGGCGTTTCGCAACCGCAACCGACGTCATCGGTGCATCCGACCTGTGCGATCTGCCCGCTGGCCCCTGGGGCGGCTTGGTACAGAGCGTGGTAGTTTCCATCGGCAGACGGTCCACCAGCCAAGGCGTTGCCGCCGAAGCACAACAACGCGAGCGTGCTGAATAACAATTTACGTTTCATGGGTCTCCCTCGTCGTCCCGTCAAAGGACGTTCCTTTCTTGGTATTGCGTAGCGTGTGATCGGTAGACACATCGAACCGCAGCCTTATGCAGGCTGAAGTTCGACGTGTCCGGCGGTATCTGAAGGACGGATACGCCCGCCTTGCGAGGGCGCCGATCGAGAACCGCTTGACCATCTTCCAAGAGATGTATCGGGAGAAAATTGCCGAGAAATCGACTCTTCTGGCTTTTCGCATTCTGCCAGGATTGCCGATCTTGACACCGGGTGTTAATTCGTACCGGTCAGGTGGCGTTTGCCGCGGCGGGTCCACAAAAAAAGCCGGCGGCCGCTCGAGGGGTTCGAGCGGCCGCCGGCCGGTGCAGTGGACCGAAGCGGTCTTCGATTCGATACGTCTTAGAACAAGAAGATCGTGTCGATGCCGAAGGTCGTTTGGTCGTCGCCGCTTTCCAAGCCGGCGACTTGATCGTCATCCCAATCCCAGCGGATTTCCGGACGCACGATGACGTTGGCGTGCGGCTTGTAGTTCACACCCAGGGTCAAGGCGTAGATGTCCGAATCGTTACCGGGAGCAGCGAAGATGCCTTCGTTGTTGTAGTACTCGAAACGTCCACCGGCCGCCCAGCAATCGCTGAGGGTGTAAATCAGGTACTGGTTGATGCCGAAGGTTTCGCGGACGGTCGCACCGGCCGAGGTTTCGGTATCCAGGTAATCCGACTGGAAGATGTACTGCAGGTTGTCACTCAAGGTCACATCGGCGACGATCGAGTGCATGTAACCTTGCTCGGGGGTTCCCAGGGGAGCCGCACCGATGCGACCGAAGGTGGTCGCGTAGGTCAGGGTGAGATCGTCGCTCATTGCGACCGACAATCCGCCCAAGAAGCTGTCACCGTTGTCGTCGAAGCCGCTGTCCCAGCCCAAGGTGTATCCACCGTAGGCGGTGACGTTGTCGTTCACGTTGTAGGTTGCCAAAACACCGGTGTGGGTGAAGGGCTCGCTATAGTTCATCGTGTACGCATGGCTGTAGAAGAAGTTGTCCGGGGCGGTCACGACTTCCCATCCGATGATGGTGTAGAAGTGTCCCATTTTGACGGACAAATCGCCGTAGCCGGCTTCGAAGTACAGTTGGGGCAGGGCGTGACCGTAGCCGTTCGCACCGCCGTTGTCCCAATCGTTATCCCAGCCGCGGTTTCCCGTGCCGAACGCTTGGGTGTTCTGTGCATCGATCCCGTAAACGTAGTCGATTCGGCCACCGATATCGAAGCCACAGGACGTATCGATCGCCTTTTCAGCGTACAACCAGGCTTGGTGCAGGTTGTATTCATCGGGGCGGTCATTGAAGATGGGCAGAGCGCGGTCGTGGTAGCCCATTTGGACCCAACCGCCTGCACTCCAGCCACAATGCTCACCGAAGAGTGACCATTGTTCGCCCAAGCAGCAGTCGCCGAGAAGACTGCCGAGGCCGCCTCCCAAACCGCATCCACACGCCGAGTCGCATCCGCCGTCGCATCCGGCGTCGCAGCATCCTGCGTCGCCACAGCCGCTATCACATGCGTCACCGCACGGATCGCAGCCAACTACTGTTTCGCATCCACAGACCGGCTCGCCGCAATCGCAAGCGGCCGCGCAGTGCGAGACCAGTTCAATTGAGTCATTTCCGCTCGCGGTCATGCTGCTCGTGTAGGACGCGCAGGCAATCGCAGCCAGCATGGCAATCTTGCTAAGCTTCATCGCTTTAAATTCTCCCGAATTCCATTTTCTGGGTTCTAAAAAAGGGCAGGGCAACAACGAATTACGCCCGCGACCAAAGATACGCGGGCCGCTGAGACCCTAATTGGTCGGGTCAAGGCATGTCTGACTGCTTGCCATCCCGTGTTCGTCTCCGATCAGCAGAGCCGACCGTGGTCAAAACGGGAGTCGAGTGTCGGACGCTACGATTTGACCGTCTGACGCGTCGCCTCTGTCGTCACCTGCGTTATCGGGATGGTTTGTTCATGATTTGGGGTCGAATTGGAATGTTTTGCGTCGGTCCCCCCAGCAGCGGTCCACGTGGTCCAACTGTGCCGCACAGCGCTATCAGAGAAACTTTGCCGACTGGGAAGAGGCTCCCTGATCCGCGGGTCATCCGACGGTAAACTGTCGGCTAACGGAATCCAAACCACCGGGCGGTACCGCAATGGCGACCTTTCCGGCACACTTTGCCTTTCCCCACCCACTCGATAGTCCGACCGAGAACAAGACCGATGGTTTTTTGGCGTTCGAAGAAAAAATCAGACGATTCACCCCCCGCCCAGCCGTCCGGTCCGGCCCAGCAGGAACCCTCCACCGCAGCCGATCACGGGCAAGCCGCAGCTACCCCCAAAGCCTCGCCACCGGCAGCCTCTCCACCGGCAGCCTCAGCACCGGCAGCCTCAGCACCGGCAGCCTCAGCACCGGCAGCGGCAGCACCGGCAGCCGAGTCGTCGGCGGGCTTGTTCGGGCGATTTCGCAACGGGCTGGAAAAAACACGGCGGGCACTCAACACCGACATCCGCGACCTGTTCAAAGACGAGGGGCGGCTGGTCGATGACGAATTCCTGGGCGAACTGTTCGCCAAACTGATCCGCACCGACATGGGCGCCGGCCCCGCCGAAGAACTCCGTGACGACGTCGCCAAACGCTACCGCGGCCGCAAAGTCGGGCTGGACGAGGTCCTCGAATCGATCACCGCCCAAACCCAGGCGATGCTCCAACAGGACGCCGCCCCGCTGAATCTGCCCGGAAAACCCAGCGTGATCCTGGTCGTCGGCGTCAATGGCAGCGGCAAAACCACCTCGATCGGAAAACTCTCCCACCACCTGACGTCCCAGGGCAAGAAGATCGTCTTGGGCGCCGGGGACACGTTCCGCGCCGCCGCGGTCGAACAGTTGACAATCTGGTCCGAGCGGATCGGCTGCGACATCGTGACGGGAAAACAGGGCGCCGACCCGGCCAGCGTGGCGTTTCAAACGGTCGACAAGGCGATCGAAATCGGTGCCGATGTCGCCATCATCGATACCGCCGGACGATTGCAGACACAGTCCAACCTGATGCAGGAGCTGGACAAGATCCGCCGCGTCGTC
>NZ_JBFHKV010000442.1:0-6351 GCF_041595215.1 Stieleria sp.
GACTCCTTCAAAGTCGAACCAGATTTCGCTCGCAGTGGCGGACACGCGGACGCGTTCGGCGACGGGGTGGGGGCCTTCCACGGTCACCCGAGAGCCGTCTTGGCGCCGCCCGATGACCGACCAACTGGTCGCGGCCGCCGCGGGGCCTTGCATCACCACGCCGTGCGGATCGCCCGTGCGAATCGCCGCGCGCTGTGCGTGAAGCATTGCCAAGGACAGCAACCTTGCTTCCGATCTCGCACCGGTGTCGCCGAAGGTGTCACGCCCGAATCGCATCAATGCCGCGGTCGCAAACACTCCCAGGAGTGTGACGACCACCAGCAACTCGATCAGGCTGAGGCCACTACGTAGACGTCGACGTGTCAACACGGAATCATTCTGGTGCTCGAATGCTACTTGATCACACGGTGCGTCGTTGCATCGAGCTGATACGATGAATTGTCCACCGGGTTTTGCGGGATTCCCTCAGGGAAATACTGGATGTCCGCGGCAATGTCCGACAGATTCAACTGCGGGTAGCTTCCTTTTTCGAAGTACCAGCGTTCAACCGCAGCATTGATCTCGGCGATGTTTTGCTTGTTCACTTCTTGTTGTGCGGCAAGTTTTGAACTGGAGATACGTGGCACAACGACGGCAGCGATCACTGCGAGGATTGTGACGACGGCCAACAGTTCGAGAAGCGAAAAACCGGATCGTTTGACGTTTCTTGCTCGTTGCATGATGTGCCCTACTTTCGAGGCTATCGGGGGGATCAAATGGCGAATTGAATCGATCGAGTCAATTTCGGTGGGTGTGAAAGTCCGCGTTTTGGCGGACCTTCGCTGCTCAAAGGTAGGTCAAGGCATCCCGTCGGTTCCCTCCTTTGGCTCAGTGATGATGCCCGTTTACCCTCCCCGTTGATTCATCGATCGTGTATCGCGTTGAGTCCACGGGACATCGAAGCAGACCATCTGGAAAATAGCGGACATTCGAACCGATGTCCGAAAGGTCCCCCATCGGCCAGCGACCGGTTTCCCGACGCCACAACGAGACTTGCACCTCGATGACCGCCTTGCGCAGTTGACAACTGCTGTCATTCGCCTGGCGTGCACCGCCGCTGATCCGCGGCACGATCGCGATTGCGATCACGCCCATGACCGCGAGCGCGGCGAGTAATTCGAGCAACGAAAGCCCGCTGCGTTTGGGCCGCCATGATCTCGGTGATGTGATCACTGATTCACCTTTCCGATCAAGTCAAACATGGGCAGGTAGACGGCCAGCAAGATGCCACCGACGGCGACTGCCAAAACGATGGTCAAAATGGGCTCAATCGCACCGACGATCGCATCGGTGCTGTCTTCGACGTCGCGTCGAAGGTGTTTTCGGATCTGATGCGTGACCGGTACCAGGCGTCCGGTCCGTTCACCGACAATCACCAATTGATTCACGACCGCGGGAAAGAGATCGCCCTCGCGCTCCAAGGACTGGCTAAACCGTTCGCCGCGCCGAATGGCGGTGTAGAGCCCGAGGATTTTTTCGCGGACATGGCGGTTGCCGATCGCACGTCCGGCCGGCGGCAACGCTTCGGCCAATGTGAATCCGCTTTCCATCAGGTTGCCCAACACGTCGGCGAACTGCAGGATCGCCAGATTGCGAAACCACTCACCGACGATCGGGATGCGGATCAGATTGCGATCGATCCAGCGTCTCGATTGGGCGTTTTTGAACAACGTGATGATGGCGATCGCCACGACGATCGATAACCCCAGCAGATGGAAGCCATAGACCTGAACGATTTCGCTGGCGTCGATCAGCAGTTGGGTGATCGCCGGAAGCGTGGCGCCGGCGTCTTCATACATCTCCTGAAAGGTCGGAATCACGCACAGCAGCATGAAGATCACACTGCCGGTACCCGCGACGACCAGAATCGCCGGATAGGCAAGCTTTTTGAGGATCATCTTGCGGTGCCCCGATGATCGCTCCAGTTGCTCGGTCACCCGAACCAACGCCTGATCGAGTTTGCCGGAACGTTCTCCGACTTCGACCTGGCTGATCAACGTCGCGTTGAATGCGCTGGGAAACGTCTTCATCGCCGCCGACAACGACTCGCCGCCTTTGAGTGCCCGTGAGATCGAGGCCAAAATATGATGGTACTTCTTCAGCGAACGATCACGCGACACGGTTTCCAAGGCATGTGTCAATGACACGCCGTTTTGAACCAGCGTCGTAAGGTTTCTTAAGAACAGAATCAGGTCTTTGCGTTTGAAGCGGCGCTGGGGATCGTTGCCGAACTTGATCTCGTGCAGCGTCTTCAGAAACGCAAGCGATTCGCTCTGGTCGCCACCAGTGACGGCACCTGCACCACTGCGGCTCGATGCGGTACTCATTGTGATTAACCTGACAGTTTGAAGTAAACTTCTTCGATGGACGTGACGCCCTGTTGGGCCAGTTCCAGTCCCATCGTGGCCAGATCCACCATCCCTTCGGAGCAGGCGATGCTACGGAGGGTGCTGCCGGGCATGCCGGATTCGATGGCATGCTCCAGTTGAGGCGTCACGACCATGATTTCAAAGATCGGGGCGCGTCCGGAGTATCCGGTGCCGCCACACTGCTCACAGCCGACCGCTTCAAAGAACTTGCCGTTCAGATCGAGCCCCGCAGGGATGTCACGGCCTTGATAGATCAGTTCCACCAGTGACCGGTTGAGCTGACACTCGCGTTTGCAATGCTCACACAGTCGTCGCAGCAGACGCTGTGCGATCGAAGCGACCAACGCCCCGGCGATTTTAAAGTTGTCGAGTCCCAAATCGCTCAGCCGGGCAACGGTCCCGACCGCGTCATTGGTGTGCAGCGTGCTGATCAGCAAGTGCCCGGTCAGCGAAGCTTGGACGGCCGTGGTGGCGGTTTCGTGATCGCGAATTTCTCCGACCAGAATCACGTCCGGGTCCTGTCTCATCAAGTACTTCAGTCCGTTGGCGAATCCCATACCGAATTCGTTGTTGGCATGCACCTGATTGATTCCCGGTAGTCGAAACTCGACGGGGTCTTCGATCGTGGAGATGTTTTTCGACGCCGAGTCCATGCTGCACAACATGGAATACATCGTCGTCGTTTTTCCGGAGCCCGTCGGCCCGGTCATCACGATCATTCCGTGGGGGCGGTCGAGCAATTGTTTGACGGTTGCCAGTTGACGCTCTTGCATTCCGAGCAGCGAGAAATCGAACGTCTTGCTCGACTCATCGAGTACCCGCATGACGACTTTTTCCCCACGGACACAGGGGATGCAGCTGACTCGAAAACTGGCGCGGGTCTCTCCATCCTGGATGGTCAAGTTTCCGTCCTGGGGACGCCGCTTTTCCGCGGTGTCCAGATCCGCAAGTACTTTCACCCGTCCGACCAAGGCGTCTTCGGAGTCTCCCGGCACCGTCATGATCTGATGCAATTGACCGTCGATGCGATAGCGGACACGCATCTGCGGCGAGTCCGGTTCCAAGTGAATGTCACTCGCTTCGGCACGAACCGCCCCCATCAAGATCGCGTCGAGTAATCGCACCACCGGTGCGTCGCTGTCCTCCAGGTTCTCATCACATTGAACCGTCTCGGATCCGCGTTCGTCTAGCTCTTGAATGCGGATGTCGACCGCGGTTTGTTTGGCTTTGATCTTGTCGTCGAATGCCGATTCAAGCATCCGATCGATGTCCGCTTCCAGACAGATCGCAGGTTCGACTTGATAGCCGGTCATCAACTCGATTTCACTGATCGCCTCCATGTCGCTTGGATTGACCATTCCGAGCCGCAACACTTTGTTTTGCAGCTGGACCGGGGCGACCTTTCGTCGACGTGCAAAGGACTCGGGAAGCAATCGAACCAATTGCCCGTGTGTGACGTGTTCGTCAAACCCGCAAAACGGTAATTCGTATTGTTCGGCGAGCGCCTTGCCCAACTGTTCCCGCGTGACCAAGCCGCGTCTGAGCAAGAAGACGCCCAGTTGCAATCGCGTTTGACGTTGGTCGACCAACGCGGTCTGCAACTGTTGTTCGGTGATGACACCATGTTCCAGCAAGATGTCTCCGATGCGACGAATTTTCACGCTGCTCATGTTCGTTCTGCTGGATCTCGGTGGGTCGCGATCGGTTCCGAAACAAGGTTCAGCAACGCCACCAATTTTGACTCCAGAACGACCGGATCGTACGGCGAGATCACAAAGCTTTTCGCGCCTGCCTTGTAGGCATTTTCAACCTCGACCAAATCCCCGCGGCTGGAAATGCAAATGATCGGAATATGGCTGGTGCATTCGTCCGATGCGATTTTCTCCACCCAGCGAATTCCTTCACCCGTCTCCAGATCGAGATCGATCAAAACGGCATCCGGCAACCCTTCGGCGAGCGCCTCGGTCATCTCGTCGCTACTGCTGACTCCCGTCGTCCGCATCCCGAGCAGTTCGAGACGAAACACCGTGACCTCCAACACCGTTGGATGGGCGATGTAGACCAGGATTTTCTTTGCTTCTGAATTCATTGCAGGCACGAAAGGACGCACTGACAGGGTGACACTGTCAAAACGCTAGGTTGCCGAAACCTTCGGTCAAACGCGGACCTGACAGTTGGCAAAGATCGCATAGAAGCCACCTGAGATCGCCCTCAAGCGAGGGAAAACCGTCAATTCGACATCCGAGTCGGCCGCCGCATGCGGGCGTGTCACAGAGTGCGACAGAGAGAAACGTTTTGATCCATCGACAAGTCCCGCGCTGTGCCACCCATGCAACCCTTCGCATCGTCTATCCCCCGGCGTCACATCACGTCAGCCATCCTTGTGGCTCTGATCTGCGTCTCAGGCTGCGGACCGGAGCAGTCCACCGTGACGGCACAACCTGAAGCCGCTCTTCCGCTGTCCACCGTCGATCACCGCGCGTCGGTTGGACCCGCGATCTCGGATGCCGATGCGGAGACATCCACAGAAGAACGCGTGACGGTGCAGCGGCGGGTGGATCAACCACCGGCGGAGGTTGCACCTGAGGAACGTGACATCTCACCGATTCCCGATCACCTCAATTTCTTCCTGCCGCCGAAGACGGCGACCGTCAAAGTCGAGGTTGCGACGCCGGAGCCGGAGATTGAGCAGTCGACCGTGCGGTTGATCGGATTTGTGACGTCGGATTCAGAGGATGAACATGCCACCCTGGCGCTGCTGCGGGTCGGAGGAAAACTGATTCCGATTCAAGCGGGTGAGGAGTTTGACGGTATTTCATTGCTTTCGACAGATATGAAAAACAGGTCCGTCGAAATCCGGCACCTGGATGAGTGCATGACGTTGGCAATGATGGACCAACCCATCGAAAACCCAGCGGTGCAAGGTCTCGCGGTGCAACCCGTTCGACGCCGTGCGACACCTCGCAAACCAACCACGCATCACTCAGCGGCGCGCGACGACTTTCATTTAACAGATCCAGGATTTGCGACTCCGCCGGAGCCGGACCTGGGACTGGGGGCAATTCCCGCAGGCATGGACCTTGAGCTTCCCGACGAACTGCGGCTGCCCGAGATGCCTGAATTGCCCGAGCTGGAGGGTTTGCCGGGCTTGCCCTGAGTCGACTGAGCCGCCAGCGAAATCAACCACACCACTTCACCGGCCCAATCCCGTGACGCACTGCATTCCACGTTGTCGACCACTGATCCTGATCGGATTCCTCGCGCTGTTGCCGATCGCGACGGCCCAGGCGACCAACTATTACGTCCGCACGACCGGCAACGACAGCAACCCGGGAACCCATCGCAACCAAGCGTTTCGCACCATCACCAAAGCGACTTCCATCGCCGGACAGGGTGACGTTCTGTTCGTCGGTGCGGGAACCTATGACGAAAACGTCGTGATCAAGGGTGGCGGTGGCGCCACGTCAAAGGCTTGGTTGGTGGTGTACGCGGACCAGACGGGCCTTTACACGGGCGACAAAGGATCGGTCGTCATCCGGCCCCAAGCCAAAACCTGGACGGTGCGGGTCTTCAACACCGGCAATGTCTTGTTTTACGGGTTCGACTTCGAACGCAATGCAGCACTCGACGGCAGAAGCTACGGCAGTCTGGTCACCAATACGACCGGACACGCATACTATCTGAACTGCAGTTTCAAGGATCTGACCTATGCCCTCCGTGATCTGGGCACGCACCAACTGCATGTCAGCGGATGCACGTTCACGGGCGTGACGTACGGCGTCTACGCGACGAGGATTGAAGCTGCCAACGTCAGCAACTGCCAATTCATGGCGACACAATACGGATGCATCGGATACGACGGGAATTCCCTGGCGGTGACCGGTACGCGTTTTTCGGATCGGATCAACGCCAGCGATGCACCGACGAAAACACGTGGCGTCTA
>NZ_JBFHKV010000443.1:0-6349 GCF_041595215.1 Stieleria sp.
ACACCGTCGGCATCGCAGCACCGGATCCGCGGCGATCTTGTCACCGATCGAAAGGCCGCGAACGTCTGATCCCACCGAGACGATTCGCCCGACAAACTCATGCCCCAGGACTCGGGGCGTCTGGACCTTCAATCTGCCCGAGGCGACGGCCAGATCGGTCCGGCACAATCCGACCAGCGACACTTCGACGGTGACGTGCGCCGGTCCGCATGTCGCCGCAGCAACGTCGGTCCACAAGGTTCCCGCGTCGGTTCGAACAAGGGCATGCAATCGGGGGCCTCATGAAATGAAAAAACTTCCATCGACTCTTTTAACTTAAAGGAATCGCAACGCCACGGAAAGGTTCGGAAGATTCTTACACACCTGTACGGTGGAATACCTTATAATGACCCGAAGGGCTTCATTGGGTCCAGCCGAGGCACTTGTAATGAACAAGACCCTGCGACGGCACGCTTTCCAACGCAGAGCGTTGGTCGAGCGACTGGAGCGGCGAGATCTGTTAGCCGCCAACCCCTTCGGCACCAATCCCCTGCAGCGTTTCGACGTCTCTCGCGATGGTGCCGTCTCTCCCCTCGACGCGTTGCGCGTCCTCAATGTCATTGGCCGATCCGATGGTGTGACGGCCGATCCTGCTAAGAACATCGGCAACTTCATCGATGTGAATGGCGATGGAGTTGGATCACCACTCGATGCGCTGCATGTGCTGAATGTCCTGGCGCTGAACATCCCCCTCGTTGCCGCGACTCTACCGAATGACTCAGCACCCGGCGCGGCGACGAACCTGGATTTGATCTCCAATGACTACCGTGTTGATTTGCGCATCAGTTCGGGCGAGCTTGGCAACAAGGGTGTGTTTGCGCGAATCGATGGCGCGGGGGACGATCCCTTCGTCGACATCACGAGCGCGTTCACCCAATCGAAGGCAACGCTTTCGACGCAGCAGATCGACACGCTCGCAGGCGGCCCTCTGGCTGACGGCGATCATCGTTTTGAAATTCGCATCGGAACGCAGGGGAATCAAATTCAATTCGATTTGACCGTCGATCGCGCCGCACCGGCGCCCCAGCTGTTGGTCAATCCGACGGTGCGTCGCAGTTTCGATTCCGCCCAGCTGGATTTGGGCGAGACCGTCGCGACGCCCCTTGTGCCGACCAGCTTCGAGTTGACGATCGACGGCGGGTCACAGCATGGAGAAGCAGTTCCGATCCGTTCGGTCGATACCGTCAACGAATCGACGCGGCTGTTGTCGCTCTTCCAGTCCCTGCCTGACCAAGCATATCGACTGACAACGACAACGGCGGTCGAGGACTTGGCAGGCAATGTACTGGGTACGGGCACAGAGATTGCAAGTTTTCTCGTCGCCGATCCGCCTGGGATCAGGTCGACGTCGCCGACTGCCGGTGAAGAGTTGGTCAGTGTCATCCGCAAAACGATCGTGCGCTTTGACGAACCGGTTGATGCGTCCACGGTGACCACCGGCGCGTTCTACTTGATCGCCAATGGCGAACGGGTTGACGGTTCGATTCGGGTGTCCAGCACCGAACGGTTTGCGACTTTCTTTTATGACGCGCCGCTGCCTGCGTCGACGGAAATCAGGGTGGTCGTCGACGGGTCCAAGATCATCGGACGAGATGGCCTTGCGCTCGATGCCGACGGCGACGACGAGCCGGGCGGATTGCAGAACGCCGATTTTCGCACCCTGCCGCTGACGCCGGTGAAGGGAACGGGGGTGTTCGGATTCGTCAAAGATTCCAATTCGGGGGAACCGATCGTTGGCGCGACGATTCGTGTCGATTCCCTACCCGGAAAGAACGTTGTCACCGATGTCAACGGGCGTTTTGAATTGATCGACATGCCGGCGCCGGAGTTCTTCGTTCACATCGATGGCACAACCGCAACGAATCTACCCGCCGGCTACCTTTATCCGAACGTCGGCAAGCCCTTCCATAGCAAAGCCGGACGCTTGGTGCAGTTGAATATGGGGGGCATTCCGTTCGACATCTATCTACCACCGCTCAAAGAGACCGATATCCAAGGCTTGTCACCCTCGGAGCCGACCCTGGTCGGATTCGGCGCCGACGGGCGGGCCCGTTTGGAACAGATCCTTCCGGACATCGACCCAACCTTGTTCGATGAGTTTTCGCTCACTGTTGAGCCCGGCGCGGCGCTCGATGATTTGGGCACGCCCGCCACCACCGCAGCGATCATCCCGGTCGAGCCAGACCGGATTCCCGCACCACTGCCATCGTTCTTGGATCCACAGTTGGTCGTCTCGATCCAGGTCCCCGGCGCGACCGGTTTTGATGTCCCGGCGGAAGTCACGTTTCCGAATTTTGATGGCCTGGCTCCCGGCGAAAAATCATCGATCTTTTCGTTCGATCATGACGCCGGAAAATGGAAGCTTGTGGGCACGGGCACGGTCAGTGAAGACGGACGCCGAATCGTTTCCGACGGTGGAGTCATCGAAGCGCCGGGGTGGCACACGGCACAAACCGGAAGCCTCGCCAAGGGTGGTTACAAGGATTTTGGACAAGGGCAAGCCAGTGTCACGATCAGCGGGCTGAACCGAATTTTCACCGCTGAGAATCAGGAAGCCCAAATCGTCATCAGCAACACGTCCAACAAGCCGGTCAAGGCCAAGGTTCGGCTGGACAAGATGTCCCAGCTGACCAAGACAAGCATCGATAATATGACGCTGGATCTTGGCCCCAAAGAATCCAAAACGATCGATTTCAAAGCACGTAAGGTCACTGAGGATGAGATCAAGAAACTGCAGGATGACGACCCGAACACCAATCATGCCAAGATCTACACCGGCACGGTCAAGGTCACCGCGACCAGCGGCGGTGCACCACTTGCCGATGAAACGTTCCTGTACGCATTGATCGTCGCCAAAGATGCCAAGCTGGCCTTTCCCAATGTCTTGAAGGAAGAGGACTCACAACCGGCCGCGGACGAGAAAAAGGTTTTGCACCTGAACGTTGCCGGGCCGATCCAAGACATGAGTTTCGCCGGCGACGATCAAGACATCACGTTCGCAGGTTCGCAGGGATCGGCCACCTTCAGTGTCTTGTCCACAGAATTGCTCGACCGATTGCAAAGCCCGTCGGGCGAACTGACGTTGTCTCACAAAGGCGAAGCGTTGCCTGCGATTCCGGTCAACGCGGCCGACGCCATTCAGCTCGATCCGTTCGCGATTCGGCGTGTGTCCGGCAAAGTCACCGGCGACATCAATCAACGCTTCACGATCGAAGGGAAAGTCGAGATCGGACTCGCCGGACCGACGTTCGAACCCTTGTTTGCCATCAACGGGACCTTCGAAGTGAACGAGGAGTTCTTCCTCTTATCCGGGTCGATCACGACGAACCTGCTGGAAGATATTCCCGGGTTCGGACCGGAAGTCTTTTTGACAGAGAAAGACAAGAAGGTCTTGCGGATCAATCGCATGACCAAAAAATTTGAATTGTTCCCCAGTCAAGACGTTCCCGATCAGCCGCCGAAAGAAAACGCGTTTGTCTTGGCGGGCCTGAAGTTTACCGTGACCGACATGTTCTTGCCCGAAACGGGCGTCGGATTGGGGCTGAAGGGAAAGATCACCTTGCCGGATAAATTGGGTAACGTCGAAATCGACATCGGCTCCGGCGAAAACTCTGACAATTCGGTGATCATCACCACAGCCGGTGTGGATCTGACCGGAGCGACGGTCGCGTTTCCGGATCAACGATTCTCGATTTTCAAAGTCCAAGCCGAAGCGACGGACTTGAGCTTGGAATTCCAAAAGCGTGGCGTCGATGATCTGGGCGTCGAACGTGGAAATCGATTCCTGTTACGCGGGCAGCTGGAGTTGCTGTTTCCAAAATTCGATCCCGAGCTGCGGATTGCGGCCTCGTTTGCATCACCGGAAGATGAAGAAGCGTTGGTCGATTTAAGCGAAAGTTTGGGGAAAGCGTGGACCTTTGCATTGGAGGAAGAGCCCGAACTGGCCACGATCGATGCCAAGGCCGACAGTGCGCCGGAACCGGAGGATCCGCCGGACGATTCGTTCATCCGGCTGGAATTCAAACCCGACGGCACGCTCGGGTTGGATGCCGTCGGACGGATCGCACTGAAAAGCTGGAAGCTTGGCAAACTGGCCACGGTCGAAGATGTGTTTTTGCAGATCGACACCGTCAACGACAATTACTTGGGTTTCGCGCGAGTCCTGACACCGTTCAAGAAAGCCGGAGAGATCAACGCCTTGGTCGGATTCGAGGGCGGCGAACTGGATTTGGTTGCCGTCGGCATCGGCGAACTCAACGGTGGAGTCGGTTTTCAAATGGGAACCACTCCGATGTACCTGCAGGCAATCGGTTCCGGGGTGAAAGATCTGACCGACGGGGTCCGCGGGATCGACTTCATCGCGTCATTGACGTCGACGTTGGGGCCGGCGACCAACAAACTGTTCAAAGGGTTTTCATTGCCCGGCTTTCTCGGCGGTGCCTCTTTCGAGCCCGGCAACTTGTTGCAGATCGATGTCGGCGGGAGCGCTTCATTGGAAGGCTTCCGCGTCGGCGGCCAAGTGGTCGTCGGCGGAGACGAAGACGGTGGTCTGTTGGTCGGCACCGGCAAGGTCGTGGCAAATTTTGTCGATCCGTCAATCGTCGTCCAGGCCAAGTTGGAAGCCCTGGGTGGCCTGCTTCGGCTGGAAGGTTTAGACGGCGGTGAGTTCGCATCGCTCGCGGTCAACAGCAACTTTGACGTTGCCGGCCAAGGCAAAGCGATTGCCCAATTGCCCGACTCCCTGCCATTTCCACTGGGCTTTGCCGAAGGAAAGGTGCTCGGTTCCGCATCCGGCGTCGTTCAGTTCACCAACGACGGCATTTCCGAGAACGACTTTGTTGCGTTCTGGGGCGAGATTCCTCTGTTTACCAATCCATTCAACAGCAAGCCCGTCACGGCGGTCGCAGGCGTCCAGGTTTTTCTGGCGGCCAAGTTCCCCAATCTGATCACGAGTCTCGGAGAAGCAGCCGCGATTGCCGGTGCCAGCGGAGTTGCCAGTCAGGCCGAAGGCGAATTTACAGGACAAAAAACCTTCACGATCGAAGCCGACACCCCGTTCACCCTGTTCGCGACCCAATGGGACACGGTGTCGACGACGGCCGAAATCGAGCTGATCGATCCGACAGGCACGGTGATCGAAGAATCCGATTTCGACAGTCGGCAGGAGATCATTGTGATCAGTTCCTCCGAGACCGATCGCAACGTCGTTGTCGTCGAGCCGATGGTGGGCAACTGGACCGTCCGGCTGGTCGATTCAGAGAACGACGACCTCGGTGAAACGCAATTCACGTCGTTCCTGAGCGTTGAACCGGCCACGCTGGAACTGACCAACGTTGATTTGAGCGGCAATGAAAGCAGTCTCACGATTGACTTCGTCACGACCGAGACCACCGAAGACGCCACCGTTTCACTGTTCTTGGACACCGATCAAAACGATTTCGACGGAGCACTACTGGCCGCTGCTGTTCCGGTTGCCCTCGACGGCACGGGATCGATCGTGATCGACCTGTCAAATCTGGATTTGCCGGCCGGCGAATACTTTGTGTTCGGCGTGTTGGACGAACCCGGCAAACCGCTTGTCACGAGCGACTACGTGGATGCGGGTTTCCAGATCACCGACAACGGTGCTTTGGCCGTCGTCGACAACGTGGCTGCCGCTTGGGTCGGTGGGAACCAATTGAAGGTCCAGTGGGATGCGGTCGACGGGGCCGAGGCCTATCGCATCGGTTTGACGGACAACGCTGCCGGCGCGCCCTTGCAACAGACCCTGGTCGTCGGTGCGAACGAAACTTCGGTGGTCCTTTCCGACACGCTGCTGATCACACCACTGATCGTCGGCGAGACGTACCGATTGGAGGTGGTGGCAATCGATGTATTCGGGTCAGCGGGCCAGCGGGGCGGACAGGCGATCGGCATCGTGGGGCCAAGACCGACCGTGCTGCCGGAAACCGGCCAGTTCGACGTGTTTGCCGATCCGGGATCGACCTTCACCGGCCAGCTGTCTTTGGCCCAGGACGAAATCGCATCCATGCTGGTCGGGCCATCCAACGCCGCGATCGATAGCGATGGAGCGTTCACGTGGGACGTTCCGGCGGACGCTCAAGGATTCACGGATCTGCGGTTCAAGATCACGCCGACGATTGGTCCGGCACGTTTCGAAAACCTCGTGCTGGCTGCTCAATCTCCTCCGGCCGGAATCATCACCGGCCAGGTGTTTGACGACACGAATCGCGACGGTGTGCAAGACAGCGGCGAAAGCGGCGCCAGCGGCATCGCGGTCGAACTAGTCGATGTGCTCACGGGAGACGTG
>NZ_JBFHKV010000444.1:0-6332 GCF_041595215.1 Stieleria sp.
ATTCCCCCGCGTCGAACTGTCCTTGCAACGCGCGGCCGATGGATTGTTGCGGCCGAGCGATGCGCGTTCGCTTCGCTGCGACGTTCCCGACATCGTCACGAACGATCTCGATGATTTTCCCCGCGGTGCAAACGCGGTGGCCGGATGCGATGACCCCGCCACCGCGCATCGCGTCTGGCCTTCGGCGGAGAACACCGGGCCGACCTGGCGACCACGCTAGCTCCAGGAAAGGTCGTGATCGCGGAGTGGCAGATCGCGGATGCGTTTTCCGGTTGCCGCAAAGATCGCATTGCAGAGAGCGGGGGCGAAGGACGGCACCGTAGTTTCACCGACACCGGCCGGCGCGGCCTTGCTGTCGATCACATCGACGATGATTTCGCGCGGGGCATCACTCATCGTGACCATGGAATAGTCATCGTAATTGGATTGCTGCACCCGGCCGTTTTTGAAGGTGATCTTGCCGTAACGTGCCTGGGTCGTGGCCATGATCGCGGCGCCTTCGACCTGGGCTCGCACGCGATCGGGGCTGACGATCAGCCCCGCATCGAGCGCGACCCAAACCTTGGGGATCCGCAGTTTGCCGTCTTGGGACACATCGACTTCGACAACGTGACCGGTGTAGCCCAAGAACGCGCGGCAGCAGGCGATACCGAGGCCGCGGCCCTTGGGCAACTGTTTTCCTCGTTGCCAGTCGGCCATTTCCGCGGCACGTCGCGTGACCGCTTTGAGCCGCCCGATGTCGTAGGGATAATCCGTCGGCGAGGCGCCGCGGTTGGACAACCCGATCGCTTTCAAGTCCAGATGGCGGTCCTGGCCCAATAACTCCAAAAGATACTCATAGGGATCGCGCCCGGCGTGGTGGGCCAGTTCGTCGGCAAAGGAACAGACCGCAAAATTTTGCTGGATGTGTGCGACCGATCGCAGCCAACCGATCCGCGTGTGCGCGGCCGCCTGGCCGACTTCCACGCGTAAATGGGGAATGTCGTAGGGGCAATCGGTCAGTCCCATTTCGACTTCGAACCCCGCCGGTTCTTTTGCAAACGGGTTGAACGTCGATCCGATCGTCGGGTAGGCCGCGCGTGCCAGCCACGCGTTCGGTTTTCCGTCGTCATCCACGGCGGCTTCCAGGTGCACGTGTGAAATCGTGTGGAAGTAATCGTTGTGGATGTCGTCTTCACGCGTCCACGTGACGTGAACGGGGCGGCCGAGTTTTCGCGACAACATGGCCGCTTCGACGCAGTAGTCCGGTTTGCTTTTGCGACCGAAACCGGAACCGAGCAGGGTGACGTTGACGATCACGTCTTCCGGTTTCATGCCCATCGCGGGGCCGACGGCTTGCTGAACCGCTTGCGGATTTTGCGTCGCAGCGGTGACCGTGCAGGAGACGACTTTGTCGCCTTCGGTTTTGACATCCGCGACCGCGCAAGGCGTCTCCATCGGAGCGTGTGACAAGTGTGGCACAGAGTAATCGGCGCGAAGCACGTTGTCGGATTCGGCGATCACCTTGTCGGCATCACCGTGGTTCCGCACCGCTTTGCCGGGCTGGTTGGCCGCCGCCGCCAAGGTCTTGGCGAATTCATCGGTGTCGTAGTTGGCGTTGGGGCCATCGTCCCACTGAATGTCAAGCACGTCGCGTCCCTGCCAAGCGGCCCAGGTGCTGTCGGCGCAAACGGCGACACCGCCGAGCGGTTGAAACAGCGGAGCGCCCACGAATTTGGGGATTTCAACGACGTCTACCACACCGGGAATTTTCTTTGCATCGGTTGCGTCGAAGGACTTGACCGTCCCGCCGACCACGGGCGGCCGGGCAATGACGGCGAACAGCTGGTTTTCCATCCGAGCGTCGATCCCATAGATCGCCTTACCCGTCAGGATGTCGTCCATATCGGTGATCGGCGTGTCCTTGCCGATGTAGCGATACTTCGACGCCGGTTTCAGAGTCAATTCGTCGGCCGCCGGCACATCCAGGGTGCTGGCGATCGAAACCAGTTCGCCGAACCCGATCTCACGATCGCTGTTGGAATGCACGACACGATGATTGTCGGCCTTGCACTGATCGACCGGCACGCCCCATTTTTGCGCCGCGGCGCGTTCCAGCATCGTCCGCGCGGTGGCTCCAGCGACCCGCATGCGATCAAAGAAGAACCGGATGCTGTTGGACCCGTCGGTGTTTTGATCACCGAGTCGTTTGTCGCCGATCGCCTGAACGATTTCCACGCGTTCCCAGTCCGCTTCTAATTCGTCGGCGACGACTCGGGGCAGACTGGTTCGAATCCCGGTTCCCATCTCACTGCGGTGGGCCAGAATGGAAACGATTCCGTCGGGCGCGATGGAGACGAACAGGTCGGGATCGAAGGATTCAAGGTTGGCCTTGGTCGCCCCCACGACGACGACTTCTTGGCCGCCGGTGACCTTGGCCATCAAGACCAATGATCCGGCCGACGCGCCGGCAAGAAAACCGCGACGCGAGATCCCTGTGCGTGATTTGATTGAAGTGTTCATTTGGCCTGCATCTCCTTTGCCGCGGATTTGATCGCCGCGCGGATCCGCGGGTAGGTACCGCAACGACAGATGTTCCACATCTCGCTGTCGATGTCATCGTCGCTGGGATCGTTGTTGGACTGCAGCATCGCGGCGGCCATCATCATCTGGCCCACTTGGCAGTAACCGCACTGCGGCACGCCGTGCTGCTTCCAGGCTTTTTGGACCGGGTGGGAACCGTCTTCGGATAGCCCCTCGATGGTCGTGATTTCAGAATCACCGACTTCGCCCAACTGGGTGATACAGGACTGGATCGCGTCGCCGTCGATGTGCACGGTGCAGATGCCGCATTCGGCGATCCCGCATCCATATTTCGTCCCAGTCAAACCAAGATGGTCACGCAGTACCCACAGCAAGGGCGTGTCGTCGGGCACGTCTCCCAGATCGTGGACTTTGCCGTTCACGTTGATCGATGTCATCTTGTCCCTTTCGCAAAAGCCGCGGCAGAAATGTGGAAGTCGATTCATCCGCTGTTGAGTTTAACAGACCGTTGCCGCCAAAGTCGCCTCGGCTTTCCGGAGGGGAAACGCAAAATCGGCGTCTCATCACGTCTTCTTTTTCCACCCCTCAGGCAACGCGTCTCGCAAACGTTCGTATTCCTCGGGTGTATCGACATCCACCACACGTTGTTCGGCGGGAAAGGGAACGGCCAGTTGCCGATTCCGTTTGACGATCCGGTCAATGCCTTCGTCGGGGCCGAGTTCAAAAATCTCCGCCGTCAGCGGCCATGGCAACAACGCCGGGTGCCCCGGTTTGCCCCCGAATTCTGGGACCACGATGGTCGAGGCATCCGATTCGGCCGCGATCAGCCGGTCGATGATGCGGGGGGAAAGCATTGGCACGTCCGCGGGCGCGATGAAACAGCGATCATGAATTTTGGGTGTGAATCGGGTTTGGATTTCGCGCAAGGCACACTGCACCGACGTCTTCATCTCCAGTGGATCGTCGTTCGGGTGGACCAGATGCACGCGATGTCGCCGACACGCTTCGGTCAGCGCCTGGTCGTCTTTCCGCACCACGACGACGACTTCGTCGACTCGGCTGTCGGTCCAAGCCGCCAGAACCTGATCGATCAGCAATCCGTCGCCCCAGGGCAACAGCAGTTTCGCGCCGCCCATCCGCTTGCTTCTTCCTGCGGCAGGAACGATCGAATAACATTTTGATGGCGGTTGGTTCACAGCGGAGTCGAGATTCGGAGCGAATGCGAGATGACGTATGATGTCGTGCAACATCATCAGAGACTGACGGCGCTGCTGCAATCGGAAACACCGTTTGTGACCGTGACGTTGATCGACATTCGCGGCAGCGCCCCGCAAATCACCGGTGCCAAGGCAATCGTGACAGCCGAAGGAATCGAATCGGGGACCATCGGCGGTGGAAAGATCGAAGCCGCCGCGATCGAGCACGCCCGGCAATTACTCGCCACCGCCTCGGGAACCAGTTGCGATCTGGTGACCTGGAACCTGCAAACGGACATCGGCATGACGTGCGGCGGTGAGGTCAAACTTTTTTTCGAAGTCCACGGCAAAGTCGACTGGCCGATCGCGGTGTTCGGTGCCGGGCACGTCGCCCAGGTGCTGGTCCCCTTGCTGTGCCAATTGCACTGCCGCGTCACCTGCATCGATCCGCGATCCGATTGGTTGGCGAAAATTCCCGATCACCCCAAGTTGACGAAACGATGCGTCGAACGCCCCAAAGAGCTGGTCGGCGAGCAACCGTCGGGGACGTTTTTCGTTTTGATCAGCAAGGGCCATGCGACGGACTTGCCGGTGCTTTCGGAGCTGCTGACGACGCGAGACGCACCGTACATTGGTGTGATCGGCAGCCCCCAAAAGGCGAGCGTGTTGCGGCGCGAGCTGAAACAGTTGAACGTCTCGCCGCAGAAAATCGATTCCTTTTGCTGCCCGATCGGTCTGCCGTTGGGCAACAACACCCCCACGGAGATCTCCATCAGCATCCTCGCGCAATTGATCCAGAAACGTGATGAACTCGGGGTGCTGCAACACAAGGTCAAGCGGTTTTGACGCGACGGTCGGCTCGCGAGGCGTGGGCGGGCGAATGGCTGCCCACGCGATATCGTCCCTCTCTCCGCGTTCCCGACTGCGGTGTTTCGACCCTTCCGGGCAACGCTGTGAAGCATTTATTCCCTGCGTTTGACGAGGTGTTAGCGGCAGGGCGCAAGCCCTCCGGTCCCTCATCGTTCCCGAAACACCGGAGGGCTCGCGCCCTACCGCTAAAAAATGCTTCACAGCGTGGCCTTCGGGGCGTCGGCCGGGTGACCGTGGAAGCACTGCACGGGGGAGCGTCGGGGGAATCGGGGCAGACGTCGGGGGTTGACGATTTGGTCGGCTTGGGGTGCAATTCTTTGGTTCGCTGGCCCTCGATCAGCGTGGCGTCGGCATTGTTTCTCTGATCATTCGGCCCGTGATCTTTCGGCCCGTCGGACCATGGTTCGTGTTCGCCGACGATTCCATCGCCGAGAAAAAACGACGATCGTGCCGATCCGGGCCTTGCCCCCAACGTCATTCATCACGGAAGAGGAAACAGGATCGCGGCGTCGCCGAGCCCACCTCTTCCCGTCGCTTCCACATTCAACCGACCAGAATTCTCACTACCGAGTTCCCCGTTTTTGATTATCGTCAATAGTGGACGGCCTCCCCTGGAACCGCGCGAGACATTCTTGAAATTACACGCCCCAGTCGCTCGATGACACAAAACACTCAATCGTTCGCCATTGATGATCTACGCATCGGTTCGATCAAGAAATTGATGCCACCACAAGAATTGATGGCAGAGATTCCGGCGGACGAGACCATCGCAGAAACGGTTTTCACGGCCCGGACCGGCATCCAGCGAATCTTGGCCCAGCAGGACGATCGCCTGGTCGTCGTGATCGGCCCCTGTTCGATTCACGATCCCGATGCGGCACTGGAGTACGCGCGGCGTTTGGCCGCCGAACAACAAAAGCATCAAGAGCAGTTGCTGATCGTGATGCGTGTGTACTTTGAAAAACCGCGTACCACCGTCGGCTGGAAAGGCTTGATCAACGACCCCGGATTGGACGACAGCTTCCAGATCAATCGGGGACTGCGCACCGCTCGCGGATTGTTGCGCGACATCAACGCGATGGGGCTGCCGACCGGAACCGAGTTCTTGGATTTGATCAGCCCCCAATACGTCGCGGACTTGGTGGGCTGGGGGGCGATCGGAGCCCGGACGACGGAAAGCCAAGGGCATCGCGAACTCGCATCCGGTTTGTCTTGCCCGGTCGGGTTTAAGAACGGCACCTCCGGTAACGTTCAGATCGCGGTCGACGCGATTTGCAGCGCTCGGCAACCCCACCATTTCTTGTCGGTGACCAAAGAGGGAACGTCCGCCATCTTCGCAACCGCGGGAAATAGCGACTGCCACATCATCCTCCGCGGCGGCTTGCACACCAATTACGACGCGGCGAGTATCGATGAAGCATCGGCGCTGTTGACTCAAGCGGGTCTGCCGGCTCGCATCATGGTCGATTGCAGTCACGCCAACAGCCGAAAGATCACCAAACGCCAACGTTATGTCTGCCGCGATGTCTGCAGCCAACTCAGTGACGGCGACCTGAGGATCATGGGCGTGATGATCGAGAGCAATCTTCTGGAAGGCAAACAGGGCCTGACCGACGGCGACTTGGTGCCGGGATTGAGTATCACCGACGCGTGCATCGGCTGGGAAGAAAGTGTGCTGCTGTTGCAGGACCTGAGCGATGCCGTCGTCGCGCGGCGCGAAGCCTAGTGCTCCTTGTCACCTTG
>NZ_JBFHKV010000445.1:0-6324 GCF_041595215.1 Stieleria sp.
CGAGCAGGCGATTGAAGCGCTGAACAAGACGATTGAGCTGGCTCCGCAACACGTCAGCGCGCACCGTTTTCTGGCCGCCATCTATCAGTCACGCGGACGTGACGATCTGGCGGCTCGGCACTCGAAACTCGCCGGTCAACATGCGATGCGGTTGCAGCGTTTGCAGGAGAAGACGCAGAAATAGATGCTTCTGAGCGTACAATGGCAGGCGGCGGATGGCGTCACCGCTCGTTGCAGCGGCCAGGATCGCAAGCAGCTGTCGCGGTTCCAAGGGTTCGCCGACGAGTCGGCGTCGTCGCGGGCTGGCAGCAAGTGGGCGGCCCAAGGATCGCATTCGCCAATCGATGGCCAGCCCGTCGGTCAACCATTTCATCCCGCTGCGATCCCTCTGCGCCATAACCCATCTCCTCGTGATTGACGAAGTCTTTGGATGGCGATTGTAGTGCAGAGGAGCCCCGCCCGGTGACCGAACAACCGTTCAGTCTTTCAGGGTGGACCGGCTGCCGGGGTTCATGGCATGGCCGGAGTGGTTTCAACCGAATTCAACACCCACTCGAGCATCGAGAAGGAGCGTGTGCGCGTTTTGGCATCCATGTCCCATTCGAGGATGGTCCCACCTGAATCCCAGGAATACAACGTTCGGTCGCTGGTTGCCAGTCCCATGATCGGAGTGGTGTGCCCTGGCAGAACGCATTGTTCGGTTCCCGTCTGTAGATCGAGGATGCAGATCAGGTGCTTGCCGTGACGGTACGATGCGATGGCCGCCCAGTCTCCCCGCTCGTCGATCGCCACGACCGGTGCCGATGCTCTGCAGGTCCAACGGTAGGTGTCCGAATTGCCGGGCCCGGAATCAACGGGATAGAGTAGGATTTCGTGCGGCGCGCCGTTGTTCGTCACCACCAGCAATCGACCTTGTTCAAAGTATTCGGCGTCAAAGATCGAACGTTCGCTCGATGCGATCCGCTTTAAGGTTTTGCCCGATTTGAGGTCTCGAATCGAAATGCCTCCGTCGACATTCCCAGAAAGGATGCGTTGGGAATCGGCGGAGAAGGCCAGTGCCTTTTGCGTTCCGTGTCGCGGCACGGGGTGGTGTGGGTACTGATGAAGCAAACGGTTTTCGGTCAAGCTCCAAACCCAGACATCATTGTCGTTGATGGCTGCCAGTTTTTCGCCGTCGGGTGAGAACAGCACCTGGATGGGGTCGTGAATCGTCGCCCCTTCGATGGTTTTGATTTCCGCCATCATCTTGGCATCGGCCATCGGCGTCACGCCGGTCAACAACCGAACCTTCGCGTCGGCGCCGACCACCGCGATCGTTGATGCGTCGGGGGACAGCGCCACTGCATAAGGTTGGAGATGATGCGCGTTAAGCGAGATGGCTTCGTGCGTCTTGAGGTTCATCAAGACGATATCCGACTTGATCCCCTCGGTCTGTGCGTTCAATTTGGAACGAACGACGACCGCCGCCATGCCGGTAGACCGGTTGAAGGACAGGTCCTCGAACCACACCGACCGAGTTTCGGTGACGGGCTGATATCGAAAGCCGGTCCCCAAAATCACGATGGCTTCGGCGCCGGCGAGCACGAGTACTCCGCCGAGCAGCAGACCCCACAACGCGACGAAGTCCGTCACGTGTTTCCAGGTGATCCACGGTCTCTGTATTCGCATCGGTTAAAACACTCTCAGGCGACCGACAAGTAACAGAGCAGAGACAGCTGAAAACAAACCAAGCTTGCGGCAACGGTCATCGCCATTCGCCGCTGGTGTTTGTACAGCGTGATCAGTACGGCACAAACGAGCGCCGTGCAGATCAACTTGACCGTCACAAACAGCCACACCTGGCCGTCTTGCAGATCGAGCAACCAGACCCCGATCGGGTTCTGTTCCATCTCATAGATCACTTCATGATTCGTGACGATCAACGCTGCATCGTGCACCGAGACAAATGCGATCAGCAGGCAACAGATCCCCAGTGAGGCGGGACCGGATTCCAGCAATCGCCATATCAGTGAGGCGACCACTCGGGACCGCGAACTGGATTCCACAGGGAGCCGGTCAACGAACCGGCGCTTCGGCATGAGTAATTCCATTGCTTCCGTCTTTTCTCACGTTTGAAAATTGACTCCGCCACGTCAATCGATTGATTTGCGTTCAGAACGATTTAAATCGCGTTGGGCGATCAAAACAATGCGTGAATCATGCCGTTTCAGAGACTGGCGGAATTAACCCCTTTTTCTCTTGTTGCGGGTCGTGGGCTGATGCCGCAATCGAGAACTTCCCCGATGTGAAGATTTTGCGTGCAATTCGACCCCGCTTCCAAAGTGTCCAAGCTGTTCGCGGAACGGCGCGAGCGGGCCGTCGATTTAGCGGTATTGAGATCTCGCTCTGTCGCTAAAACCTCGTGCAGTGTCGGAAATCGTTGTCGTGAGGACGGAACCACCCGTGGCCACGTCGACGAGGTTGAGATCACTCAGCCAGGGGAACCGTACGTTGTTCCTGGGCGCTGAGCACGGCGGCGTCGACGATTTGCTGGCCGATGCGACTGATCCGGGTCGACAAGGGGCCGTCGATTTGGCGGTTGTTCTGAATCACGTCCACCATGTACTGAATCGGATTTTGCTGGGGCGCCACCAACCGATCTGGCTGGATCAACCGGCCTTCGGGGCAATCGCGCGTTTGCACCCGCATCGACGTTTCATAGTCGTAGCTGGAAATCGTCCCTTCGGTGCCGACCAGGACAAAGCCGCACTTGGGTTGGGGTTGATGCGTCCAGGGATCGGTGAAGGTTCCCCAGCGGGTCTCGAATTTGGAGAGCCCGGTTTCATAGCGAGCCACGACCACGCTGTGTTCGTCGACTTCCAATCCGGCGGGCCGGTCGACCATCGCGGTGACTTCGATCGGTCGCCGCCCATCCATGTACCAGGTTCCCAGCGTGGTGCCATAACCGAGGTAATCGAGCAACGATCCTCCGCCGTGACTCTGCTTGTAAAACCAGCTGGTCGGTTTGGCTTGCTGGACCTGCTCGGCCGTCCGTTCGACTTTATCGGCCACGTGCCAGAGCGGGCCGCGGTTGCCGCCATAGTAGTGCACCTCAATGCACTGACCGATTCGCCCCTCGTCGATCAAGCGTTTGGCCATCCGGTGAGACGCGACCCAGGCCAAGGGCCAATTGATCGCCAGGCGGACGTCGGCCGACTGGCACGCGGCGATCATTCGATCGGCCTCGGCCAGTGATCCGGCGAAGGGTTTTTCGACCAACAGGTCGCAGCCGAACGGCGCGATCCGTTCCACCCAATCACCGTGTTTCGAAGCGGCCGGACACAGGATCGCCAAGTCAGCCGGCGTCGAATCAAACAACGTTTGCGGATCGGTATGCACCCTGTCCTGCGGTATCTGGAAGCTCTTCATCGCATCCCGCATGCGTTCGGGATGTTCATCGCAGATCCCCACCAGTTCGACCCCCGGATGCTCGTGCGCCATTCGCAACAGGTCACCCATGTGAAAATGATCAAAATTGATTCCAACAACTTTCAAACGCTCGCTCATGGTCATATCTCCTGGATGACGGTGGGATGTCGTTCGGGCCGGATTGTAGCTTACCGGGCAATTCAGATGACGGCACTCAGCGCCGAGGCGATCCCACGGACCGAATCGAATCCCTCCAAAGCGGGGCGCGATGACTTGACAAGCGATTGTGCCGCAACGCTAATAGTTAGCAGGCTAACGAATTGTCTCGGCTCCGGAGTCGGCCCGTGTTGGACTATGATTTTGACGAGAGCATCGGTTACTGGCTGACCGTGACGACGCAGCGTTACCACCGCGCGTTCAATGACGCCTTGGTGCCCTACGGAATCACGTTCCGCCAGTCGCAAGTGCTCGGTTGGCTGGCATTGGAAGGCGAGCTTTCGCAGGCCGAGTTGGCCGGCAAGATGATGATCGAGCCGCCGACGTTGGTTCGCATTCTCGATCGGATGGAACGCGACGGGTTGATCCGGCGTCGCCCCTGCCCGACCGATCGTCGCCGCAAGTTGATCGGCGCAACGGCGAAATCGAAACCGGTTTGGGCCAAGATCGTCGAGTGTGCAAAAGGCATTCGCGCACGGGCCACCGATGGATTGACCGATCGACAGCAAGCCACGCTCAAGAAACTACTCGGCCGGGTTCACGAAAACCTGTTGCTGACACCGCCGACGGAGTTGTCCGACCGATAGCTGGCTACGAATTCCCCACCACCCATGGCGTCGGCATGTTTCCATGTTCCATGACGCGTCCGAATTGTCCGAGCTGATGAATATGAAACGCTCTCGTGTCTTTCGAATTGCACTCTTCTTGCTCGCGGTGACTGTCGGCATTCACGACGCGCACGCGCAACAGCCGCCGCCCGCACCGGTGGCCGTCGCCGAAGTGGTGCAGATGGATGTCGCCGCCGGCCAAGCGTTCGTTGCCACCGTGATGCCGCTCAAGCGTGCCGTCGTGGGCAGCGCCGTCGACGGACGCGTGGTCGAACTGGTCGTTCACGAAGGGGAACGCGTCGCGGAGGGCGCGCCACTGGCCAAATTGCTGACCGCGACGATCGAATTGGAACTCGCCGCCGCCGAAGCCGAACTGGATTTGCGAAACCAAGAGCTTGCCGAACTGGAGGCGGGGTCGCGACCCAACGAGATTGAACAAGCCAAGGCAAAGATGTTGGGCGCTAAAGCGGACATGGAGTTCGGCAGGGCGCAATTGACTCGCTTGCAACAGCTGCGGACATCGAATTCCGCATCGCCGGAAGAATATGAACAGGTCAAGGCTCGGGCCAGCCAGTCCGAACAGGTCTACCAGGAGCTCAAGGCCGCATACGATCTGATCGTCGAAGGGCCGCGGCCGGAGCGGATCGCCCAGGCGCGGGCACAGGTCGCTTATCAGCAAGCGATGGTGGATCGCATCAAGGACCGGATCAAAAAATACACTGTCATGTCGCGGTTCGACGGTTACGTGGTCGTCGAGCACGTCGATGAAGGCACATGGGTCACCAGTGGCGACCCGGTGATGGAGGTGGTGGCGTTGGACGAGGTCGAAGTCCTGGCCTACGTCGTCGAGCAACACGCCGCACACATCAAACCGGGGGCGACCGTCCGCGTCGATGTGCCCGCGCTTCCCGACGAGGTCTTCACCGGCGAGATCACCACTGTCATTCCCCAAGCCGACGCGAAGTCCAGAACCTTTCCCGTCAAGATTCGCGTCAAGAATACGATCACCGACGACGGGCCGTTGCTCAAGGCCGGGATGTATGCCCGCGTCGAATTACCCATCGGCCCGAAACAGAGTGCGATCATGGTTCCCAAGAACGCGTTGGTCTTGGGCGGCCCCCAGCCGTTGGTTTATGTCGTCGATGGCGATCAACGCGGCGGCAGCGTGCGGCCGGTCCCGATCGAGGTCGGCGTCGCGATGCCGAATCTGATCCAAGCCAAAGGTCCGCTCGAAGCGGGGCAGCGGGTTGTCGTGGAAGGCAACGAACGCCTGCGGCCGGGGCAAAGCGTCGTGATCTCACGCGTCGTGGAGTTCCCTTCACAGCCCGCTCGAGTTGACTTAAACGGAGGCAACGAGCATGGCACTGATTGAAGCCTTTGTCAAAAACCCGGTCAAAGTCAGCGTCGCCGTGTTGCTGGTCTCCCTGTTCGGCGTCGTCGCACTGACGCGGATGCCGATGCAATTGACGCCGGAAGTCCAGATCCCCACGATCACCATCGAGACGACTTGGCCGGGGGCGAGCCCGCAAGAGGTCGAGCAAGAAATCACGATGGAGCAGGAGGAACAACTCAAAAGCGTCGAAGGTGTCACGAAGATGACGTCCGAGAGCGCGGATTCCAAAGGCACCATCACCCTCGAATTCCTGGTCGGCACCAACATGGAAGAGGCCTTGCTGAAGGTTAATAGCCGACTGCAACAGGTGCCCGAGTATCCCGAGGATTCCGACGAACCGGTGATCACGACGGCCAATGCCTCCGACCGGCCGATCGCCTGGTTCATCTTGAGCACGCGGCGCCCGACCGACGAACAGTTCCAGGCATTTGAAGACCGGCATCCCGAATTGGTCGAAAAACTCGCACCGGCACGCCACGCCCACAATGTGGGACTGGTCATGCTGAGGCTACGGTTGTTGGCCAAGGAGCACCCCGAGGTCAAGGAACTGTTGCCGCCGGAGGGTCTGGATGTGACCAAGCTGAGACGGTTTGCCGAAGACGAAATCGAAGCCCGGTTTGAACGGGTTCCCGGCGTTTCGCAGTCCAACGTGATCGGCGGATTGGAAGACGAATTGCAAGTCATCGTCGATCCCGAAAA
>NZ_JBFHKV010000446.1:0-6320 GCF_041595215.1 Stieleria sp.
GACGAGACGGACGCATCATTCGCTACGTCAACAGCATCTTCGAACAGGCCCTGACCACCGGCGCCAGCGACATTCACATCGAACCCTACGAAGAGGATTGTCGCGTCAGGTTGCGCGTCGATGGCGTCTTGTCCGAGGTTCAACCGCCACCGATGCCGCTGCTCAACTCGGTCATCAGCCGACTGAAAGTGCTCAGCAAAATGGACATCGCCGAACGACGGGTGCCGCAGGACGGCGCGATCGCCCTGCGAACCGGCGAGCACCGCGTGGACATGCGGGTCAACACCTGCCCCACCGTGTTCGGCGAAAAGATCGTGATGCGTGTGTTGGACAAAAACGCACTCCCGCACGACCTGTCGATGCTGGGCATGGACTCGCGGCAATTCAAGGATCTGACCGAATCGATCCGCAGCCCACACGGTTTGATGCTCGTCACCGGGCCGACCGGTAGCGGAAAGAGCACCACGCTGTACTCCTGTCTGAACGCACTCAACGACGAAAAAACGAACCTCTGCACGGTCGAAGACCCGGTCGAATTCAAGTTCGGCGGCATCAACCAGGTCCAAACGCGCGCCAAAGTCGGGCTGACGTTCGCCAGCGCCTTGCGGGCGTTCCTGCGACAAGACCCCGACGTGATCATGGTCGGTGAGGTTCGCGACGACGAGACAGCAGAGATCTGCATGCGTGCCGCGTTGACCGGACACTTCGTGTTCTCCACGCTGCACACCAACGACGCGCTCAGCAGTATCACACGGTTGCAAGACATGGGCATCGAACCCTTCTTGTTGGCCAGCACCCTCCGCTTGCTCGTCGCCCAACGACTGGTGCGGCGGCTTTGCGACGAATGCAAAGTCCCCTACCAACTGGATCAAGAATCAAGCGAACGTTATGCGATCCCACGAGAGATCCCGGTGTTCCGCGCCGGCGGATGCGATCGCTGTCGCAACATCGGATACAAGGGTCGGCTGGCCGTGTTTGAGGTGATTCGCATCAACCAACAACTCAAGGACATGATCCAAGCCGGCGAGTCGGTCGGCGCCATGAAACGCGCCGCGGTGGAAGACGGCATGAAGCTGCTTTCGCAAAGTGCCGCGGCAAAGGTCGCCGAAGGCCTGACCAGTTTGGAAGAAGCCGTCAGCCTGTGTAACGATCACTAACCCCAGGACTTGCCATGTCTCTCGACGCCTGGTTCTTGTCTCGCGCACGAGTCTCTGCAAAACAGCACGGACGCGCCAGCCTGGACGACAAGATGACGTTCTTCCAGCAACTCGGATCGCTGCTCGCCTCCGGGACCCCGCTGCTGCGCGCCTTGCACGTGTCCGCCGAACAAAACCAAAGCAAGACGCTGCAGGCGGTGATGGAAGAGGTCGCCGAACGGGTCGCGTCGGGAATGCCGCTTCATACGGCGATCGAAGCGACCACCGACATGTTCCCCATGCACTGGGTCGCGATGATCGCAACCGGTGAAGCGACGGGGAAACTCGATGAGGTCTTGGTGGACTTGAATCGCCAGATCCGCGAAGCCGCCGACACGCGCAGCAAATTCATCGGTTCGATGATCTATCCCTGCGTGTTGATCTTTGTCGCCGTCCTGGTCGTGTTCGCGATGCTCTGGTTCGTCGTCCCGACTTTCGGTGACATGTTCAAAGAGATGGGTGCGGAATTGCCCGGCATCACGGTCTTCGTGTTGGACATCAGCGATCAAGTCGCCGCGTATGGCTTGTACATCGTCGCGGGCTTCTGTGTCGGCGGCTACTTTTTCAAACGTTGGCTCAACACCGAAGCGGGCCGCCGGCGCTCGATCAGTGTCATGGTCGCGATCCCCGTCGTCGGCGACCTGGTCATCCAGTCGTCGATGTATCGGTTCGCGTCCAACCTGGCACTGTTGCTCAAAAGCGGCGTCCCGATGTTGGAAACCATGCAAACCGTTGCCGACGTGTTTGCCGCCCAACCGCCGTACCGCGAAGCCATCGAGTACGCCAAAAACCGGATGGCTGCCGGTCGAAGCCTTGCCGATGGCCTGGAAGAATCAGGGCTGTTCACGTCCATGATGGTCAACGCGGTGCGGGTCGGCGAAGAATCGGCACAACTGGGCCGGGTGATGGAAGAGATCGCGCCGTACTATCGCGAAAAGACACAAGCGTTCATGTCGCGGGTCACCAAGCTGGCCGAACCGGCGATCATCATGGTCATGGGGGCCGTGATCAGCGTCGTGATGCTGGCGATCTACATCCCGATGTTCGAAATGGCGGGGAACGTCAAATGACCCGCGACCGGAAACCCAAACGCCACGCGTTCTCGCTGATCGAAGTCATCGTCACGATGACGATCCTGGCCGTCTTGTTGACCTTCGCCGCACCCAGCGTCGTCCAAACGATGGAACAGTCGCACGCCGATCTGGCCGGCGCGAGTCTCCGCTCGATCGCTTCGGCACAGCGATTCTATTGGCTAGAAAACCGCACCTACGCCAACACGCTGCAGGAGTTGATCGACGACGAACTGGTCGACAACGAACTGCTCGACGCATCGCCCCGCTATGAGTTTTCGATCACCGCCGCCGATGCCGCCGGATTCACCGCCCAGGCCCGGCGGCGAAGTTTCAACGGCGCCGGTAATCCCGTTTTCAACGGAGCCTGGAGCGGTGATTTCCAGATCGACGAAACCGGTCAGATCACGGGAGACGTCGAGGGCAGATTCAACCCCGTCCTCGGCGAAAGCCCCACCATCTCACCCGGGTTCTGAGGCAGGCAGCGATGAGTCAAATCGGACGCACCCGAGCCAGCCGACGCGGATCAACCTACTTGGAAGTCCAAGTGGCGATGGTGCTGCTGTCGATCGGCATCAGCGGACTGTACAGCCTGTCAGTGATCCAATCACGCCAGACGGCACGACTGGGACAAATGCTTCCCGCTGACGAAATCGCCTCGATCAATCCCGTCACCGGCGGCAGCCCTTCGGAAGCGGCATGGATGAAAAAATTTGGCGTCTACGCCGACATCACAACCGATGCCGTCGCGGCGCCCGTTCCCAACTACCCGCTCAATGAAGGCTTTCTGGAAATCCGCGACAACGAGGACAGCAGCGGGTTCTACACCTACAGAGCCTACGGAGGCGACGACTGGGAAGAATACGGAGGACACCCGGGCGATTATCGGTCAACCGTCCATGAGATTCAAACACCGACCTCCGTCGGATCGTACGCTCTGTTTTCCTTTTATGGCGTTCCCCCGGGCGACTACGAAGTGTTCACCTTCGTGCCGGAAAAGAAGAAATCGTACCCCGGACAGTTCGGATCCGCCGTTCCACACTATGTCTTCAATGGCGGGTGGGCGGCACCCGTGTACGTCGACCAACGAGCAATCGAACATGACTTCGACTACGCCGGAAAATGGTGGGAACGGTTGGGTGTCTACACGTTCCGCAATAGCACCGTGCATGTACTGCTCTACGGCTGGCCCCGTTCGGGCGATTGGTTGATCGCTGACGCCGTGATGCTGCGATGTCGTCGGTCGGTCGAAGTCGTCACCCCGATCACGACGACGATCGGTGGCGGCGCCACAGTCACGGTGGAGTTGGATTGATGACAAGCAACTCCCCACCGCGCTTTCAACGACGCCGCAACGGCATGAGCTTGTTGGAGGTCACGATCGGGTCCGTGATGGCCGCGATGATCGCCATGGTGGCGGCCGGGGTGACGATGGACATGACTCGCAACATGGCCGACAACATCGCCCGGACCAGGATCGCGGGCGAAGCGAGGTTGGCGATCGAAGCGTTCCGACGTGATTTCGGCGGCAATGATCCGGACAGCCCGACCGGCGACCGGAACCGCTGGCGCCTGGTCGACAGCATGATCCCCACCGCCGATGAACTGCGACTTTGTTTCGATTCGGATCTGGACGGATCGGCCGATTGGATTTCGCCCGATCGCGTCATCCTGTATTTCGAATCCGACGGACAACTGATTCGTTCAGACTTGGAAAATGGACGGACCAACGTGGTCGCACAACTGGTCGACTCGGTCAATTTCGAAGTGATCGGTAACGAACTGCGAATCACACTTGCGTTCCAACTCGGCGCGATCACCGAAACCTACGTCTTCAACACCCCCAACATCTAGACCATGACGCATCGACGCCCTCCCAGCCGAAGACGCGGATATGCCATGTTGGTGGTGATGCTGCTGATTCTGACAACCACCGGTATGGCGGCGGTGCATGCGCGCCAACTCGCCGCGTCGCTGAGAATTGAACAAGCCAGATTACGCAGCGAAGCCCGGTCACGCGGGCCGACCACCGTGCTCGCGATCGCTTGCCAACGGATCGAAACCGGAAACCCGACCGACAGCAGCGTCTCGTATCAATACTCGCACCACGATGGATTCCAGACGGTGCTGTACCGAATCACCTACCAAGCCGTCGGGTCTGACAAATGGTCCGTCACCGCCGAGCCCGATCCGGCAGCGGGAACACTGCCACCCTTGCCCACGTCGTTTTAGTTAACGCTGTGAAGCATTTTTCCCCGTTGTTTCGTGAGGTTTTAGCGGCAGGGCGCGAGCCCAATACCGCTAAATCGAGATTCATGCGCCGCCCGGACGCTAGCGCGAACCGGCGGATGTGAAACGATGATCAGCCGTTTGGCGCGAGCCTACGGGCCCATCGCTGGTCAAAACCTAGTCGATTGAGCGGCAGGGCGCGAGCCCTCCAATTCTTCATCGTTGCCTATACACCGGAGGGCTCGCGCCCTACCGCTAAAAAATGCTTCACAGCGTCGAGCGGAAAAGGCTACTCCTTCACGCCGTTCTGGCCCCGCCAAGAGCGCATCAATGATCGCAGCGGTGCGGCAAACGCGAAATAACAAAACGCGATCGGCAGCGCCAGCCAGTGCAACAGAAAGACGCCGCCGACGGCAAACATCGCTTGTCCAATCTGGTGCGTCGTGCGACGGCCCTTCATCCACTGGGCAACGAGGTGGGGATACTGGAATCGAGATACCATCAGGTAGGCCAAGACGCCGGCAAGCGCCGGGATGAAGTAGTGCGAAGCGACCAGCGCAGCGTTGGCAACGACTTGGATGTATTCGTGGTAGATCTTGTTGCTCGCCAGATCTTTTAAGTCCGGCATGGCGATCGCAAACGCGGCCAACGTTCCCGCAGCCGCCGGGCTGGGCAGCCCTTCGAACGTCTCATGCGAATCGTCTTCGCCTGTCTCCACGTTGAAACGGGCCAGGCGAATCAACACGCACAAGGTGAACAGCACCCCGGCGGCCCAGAGAAACCGCTGAGGCAACGCATCGGTGATCCGCCAGATGATCACCGCCGGAGCGGTTCCGAACGTGACCGCGTCGCACAAACTGTCCAGCTGAGCGCCGAACTCGGTCTCCTGACCCGTCATCCGCGCCGCCGATCCGTCGAGTGCGTCGAACAGCATCCCGCCAAAAATCAACATTCCCGACGCAAACAGTTTCTGTTCCAGCGGCCAATCCAACTCCGGGCCGCTGATAGCCACGGCGATCGCCCCCAAACCGCAGACGCCGTTGCCCAGCGTCAGCATGGTCGGCAAGACGGCCAACATCACCTTGCGGCGACGTTTTCGTTTTTGACGTCGAAAGTCTTTCCGAGAGAGCGGTTTGCCCGATTCGGGATCCCCTTCCGCATCGATCCCTGCCAAATCGTCGAATTCCTCCGGCGGGTAAAGTTCGCGTTTTAATTCGCTCATGGACATCAAAAGGGGGTTGCTGAAATCGCCGTGCCGCCGGACTGGACCCAACTGGATCGATCATTGTATGGCAAGCCTCCCCAAGAAAGGAGAGCCCGACACGATCCCAAATCGCAAATCTGCTGACTCCAGCCGATTCGACGTCAGCCGTCGTCATTCACGGCGAAACGCTGATTCACCCTCCTGCCGGGCCGTCGATTGTATTACGGCAGCTTTCCGCAACCAATTTAGATTCACTCCCTCTGGGAGAGACGGCGTTTGCGCAGCAAGCAAATGCCAGAGAGGGCCCACGCTGTAAAAGTCTGGGCGCCTCGCGCGATAATCAAACCCGACACTTATACAATCGATGTCCCCTGGGAGGGTCGCGGAGGAGTTTGCGACGACGCGGGACGGGTGCTTCGGCACCGTGGTTGGCATCGGTAGGTGCAGGGCAGCGGAAACCCTCCCCTCCACACGGGCATAGGTATCTACACAAGTCGCTTTTTGCCCAAAGGGCATGCATATCCATAGCCTGGGGCAAGCAAACCGAGCATTTGCGAGGGTTGCGCCGCCCCAGGAACACCATCGCAATGAGGTTCAATTTGGCCAACGGCCATGCACAAC
>NZ_JBFHKV010000447.1:0-6318 GCF_041595215.1 Stieleria sp.
AAACACTTCCACCTTCGAAAGCACCACCAGACACGCGATCAGTTGAGAAAATCCAGCAAAGGGCGTCCGAGCACGTCCGAACCATTTGCTAGTAATTCAGCAGTCTCGTCCGGGGTCGAGGGGATTGTGGGACGTGCTTCCCGGAGGTGTCGCTGCGCTGACCTCCGGCTACTCGCTGGCATCCCTCCGGGATACTCGGTTCGCTGCCGCTCTCCTTTGACACCAAACGGAGTGATGCTTGTGAGCGGCAGGGCTCTGCGCTTGTCAAAACTTTGTCGATTGAGCGGTATTGGGCTCGCGCCCTGCCGCTAACAAACAACACCCCGGTTGGTTTGAAGGTAGGTGGCATGGCCGCGAGCCTACGGGCCGCCGCGGGGTTGAGATGATGTGAAGGCCCAGACGCTGGCGCGAACCGGCTGATATCCCTCGGCGATCAGCGGTTCAACGCAGTATCCCACCGGGCCGGGCAGGACTACTTCAAGCTCACCGATTGCGCGGCACCACCCACCTTGGCGTCTTTGACGACGATCGTTTCGGGTGCGTCTTTGCCAGCCTTGATGATGAACGTTTTGTCCTTGGGAGCCGCCGGGACAAACGTCTTTCCGGCAATGCGAACCGTGTAAAGGATCTCGTTGCTGTCGCGGTCGACGAGCTGCACGACGGGGGAATCGACATCAAAGGTCAACTCCCCGAGTTTTCCCCACGACGGCGGATTGTAGTTGTCGAATTGCGAAATCGTTCGCGGCCAGCCGGGGTACTGCTTTGCCGACGGATCGGTCACGTCAACATTCCGCGGCCAACATTCCATCGTGATCTGACGGGTTTTGGTGTTCAGACGGACGATGCCGAATCCGGCCGATCGTGTGTTCAGCACGTTGCCAGCCGGCATTTTTTCGGGGTTGGCTGCGGCGTAATTGGTGACCTTGTTGGCAAAGCCGTCGAGATGGTCTCCCGTGTATTCCGGGCTGCCCGGTTCGCGGTTTTGTCCCGGTTCCAGCGGCTCCCACCAGCGGAGATACAGGTTGGCGATGGAGGGAACACAAAACGACCAGATGGCGTCGCGATGTTCGTCGATGCCATGATGAAAGATCGTGGCCAAGTGTTGATCGCCGGCGTAGTGAAACGCGAAAGCTTTGCGGAGTGCCTGCAACGCACGGTTTCGTCCGGTTTGAGGCCAGCCGTTGGAATCCATGTCGGCATGCAATCGACCGTTGGCGCTGCCGTGGATGTGTGCACCGCCGCAGAAGATGGTTTGCGACAGGGCAACTTTCATGCTCGCGTCACGCCAGTCCTGGGCCCAGCTGTCCAGGAAATCCAACTGTCGCTGCCCCAACAGGATCGCGCCATCGACATCGACGCTGGCCGGATCGTAATCGGGATTGCGTATGTGGTCGGGCCGCGGTCCTTGCTTGGGCACGCGGCCTGCCGGACCGGTTTTGAACTTGCGGTCTTCCAGAATGGCGAAGTCGATGTTGCCCCAATTCAAATTGGTGAAGTAGACGCCGATGCCTTGACCAATTTTTCCCGGGTCGACCGGATCGGGGAAATGGCTGGTCTGGGCGCGTTCGACTTCCTGGACATAGATTCCGGGTTGGCGGTAGCCGCCGTCGGCGTTGCCACTGAGCGTGGAAATCTTTCCGCTTTCGCCCCACAGGTTGGGCTGGCCGACATCGTGGTCATCGGGCAGACAAAGCGTCGGGCGATCCTTGATGATGTCGCCGAAATCGCGCCCGAATTTCAGCCAGGCGGCGAGGTGTTTGTTGTGGTCGTAGACCTGGTCGCCGGAGAAGAACAGCACGTCGGCGTCGACTTTTCGAACATTGTCGATCAGGTCCTGGCGTGAGATGTCGCCGCCATGGGCCGGTTGAATCGAGTTGCCGGTAAAGCCCGCGACGACGATTTCGTCCTTGTCCACGGGGTTCTTGCGAATGACGCCTTCGTACTTCGCTTCGGCGCCATGCACGACCCGATAGTTGGATGCTCGGGTGTCGTCCCAATTCTCGACTCGAAACGGCGCCGTCCAGCCGGGTTCCACGACGTTCGTACGTGCGACTTCCACCCAGTTGCCGTCGGTTTCGATTTCCAGCCGAACGGTTCGACTCTCGCCGGACTGAAGCGGATAGAGTTGGGCGGTCAACTTGAGCGTGTTGTCGTGGACTGTGTAGAGCGCAAAACAAATCACCTCGCTGCGTTCGACTTCGGGAATTTCCAGGACGGCGCGGCGCGGTCGTCGTTGGGCATTCTGTTGAGCGATTGCCGGAGTCAGACCCAGGAGCAACACCAGGCAGCAGAGCCCGGCTGTTTTGTATGGTTGTAGATTCAGCTGTAGATTCATTCGTGTGTCTGTCGTTCAGAGTGGGGCGAGACGAGTGCTCTGGCTACATTCAAATTTGAGGTTGCGTTTGTCGAGCGGAAAAGCGGCAGGTTGTAACTTGCGGAACGATGAAACGATTGCTGGGCCCACGGATGGCAGCGCGAACCCACGGATTTTTTGCACCCTGTCATCCGTGGGTTCGCACTGCCATCCGTGGGTATTATTTTCGATCGTTAGCCCGGTGAAATTGCTGGAGTGCTTCGTGAAGTTTGAATCTAGGGGATGAATCTATAGCGTAAGCCGCCAAGACTGTCGGCGGATCGCCATCGGAGCCGAAACGCTTGTAAGTACCGCTATCCCAAAACTGAATGTGGCCAGAGCACTAGTGTAACTCAGCGGTCGCCGGCTGCCGACCTTGGGAGACTTTCTTCTCGCCCGGTTTTCGCCACAATAAAAACAAGAAGAGCGGAATGGCGAAATGTGGTGCCCGGAGGACGCTTTCGTGCAGGAATTGATCCGCCCCCCAGTAGTTGAGCCCCCACGACATGCCTGCGACGGGGCGAGCGATGGCGGTCAAGAATCCCCACGCGGTCGCGTACAACGCGCTGGCGCGACGCACGTAGGGAATGCAGATTCCGACACAGACGGCAAGGTCCAGCACGCCGGCGGTTCGCAGCAGAAGTTGTGCGGTGGAATACTCGACGCCCAGGATCAACGTCGTCATGGCATAAAAGTTTCCCGGCGTCGGCCAAAATCCGATCGCATAACAGCCGTGACCGGCAAAGGTCATGATCAAGGCGATCACCGCCGTCGTCACCGTGACCCGATGCCCCGCACCGAGGGCGAGCGCCATGACCAGAATCAATGGGATCAACATCTGGCCCCCATGTTCGATGAACATCGGCAGTTGCCGTTGTGCGGCGACGTAACTGGCGTAGCTGAGCAAGGTCAGCAGCCCGCTACCGAGTACCAGTCCGGACATCTGCACCCAGGACGTTTTGCGAACCGTGATCGTCAAGAGCGTGCAGGCCAGGTACAGCCACCAGATCCGAGCGATCCACTTTTGCACAAAACCGTCATCGGCCCCCGTGCCGACAAATTCGTCCCAGGAGAGTCCCAGTCGTGTGGCGAGGTCGTACGTGGCGTCCTGCCAGAGCAGCACACCATAGGGGCCTTCCCAATAATAGTGCACCCAAGTCCAACCGGCGAAGCAGAGAAAGGCTCCCAGCCGGAGGCAGGCGATCGGCAATCGGTGCGGATTCGATTCGTTCACATTCGACCTGGGCGAGACGCGGTGCTTGTGGGTGACGCTACAATTTTTGATGGCAGACGATTGTAATCCCTGATCCGGAAGAAGTCTCAGGACGGCAGCTGTACGGTCTGTCGATTGAGTCGATGTTCTAAAGTCAACGCGATGATGTGATGCGAAGGGACGCCACGTGGCCCCTTGCTGACGCATGCGGTCTTGAATCCAATACGGCTAAGTTAAGCGTCGCGTCCTTGTGCTGGGGCCCGTAGGCTTGCGCCAAACGGCTGATAATCGTTTGGGATCAGCCGGTTCGCGCCAGCGTCCGGGCCTCACTATTTGTCTTAACTTGGCGGTGTCGGGCTTGATTCGACAGGCCGTGTGGCGGCCGATACGATCGAGTTGGACCATGTACTGAAAAGGATGCGTCGATGGCACAGAACGTTCCCAGCAAAGAGCACTTTCAGCAAGCCTATGACGGTAGTGCTCCGTGGGATATCGGTAAACCGCAACCGGTCTTCGTCGAGGCTGCCGAACAGATCACCGGCAGACTGCTCGATGTCGGCTGCGGAACCGGAGAAAACTCGCTCTTCTTTGCCGAGCGGGGCCACCCGACCACCGGCATCGACTTTCTTGAACACCCCATCGCCCAGGCAAAGCGAAAAGCAGCGGCGCGTGGGCTGCCGGCGGCGTTCAGGGTGATGGACGCGCTTCGCTTGGGCCAACTGGATGACGTTTTCGATTCGGCGATCGACTGCGGCTTGTTCCACGTCTTTTCCGACGAGGACCGCGCACGCTATGTCGACGCTCTGGCGCGGGTCGTTCAACCCGGCGGCAGATTGTTCCTGATCTGTTTCAGCGATCAGGAACCGCCGGGTGACGGACCGCGGCGAATTTCACAAGCCGAAATCCACGCCGCCTTCGCAGACGACTGGCAGGTGGAATCGATTCGGCAAGCCCGATTCGAAACCCGCCGTGATCCGCACCTGTCGCCGTTCAGCGAGGGCGGACCGCTGGCCTGGTTCTGCGTGATTCGCAGGAGTGCCGGTTGATGGAATCGACGTTCCGAAATCAACGCGATCTGGTGAGGGCCAATGCGTCAGCAACGAGCAACATCGAAGTGGGCTAGAATCAGCAGCTGCCGATACACTTCGCGGACGTCAACGATTGACGTGCGACCGCCTTGCCTCCTGCAAATCGATTCTTGTGTCAGACGTTACCCGAATCCTCCATCAGATCGAAGCCGGCGATGCCGCGGCGGCAGGCGAATTGTTGCCACTGGTGTATGCCGAACTGCGGCGACTGGCGGGGCACAAGATGGACAAGGAAGCGGCGGGGCAAACGCTGCAACCGACCGCGCTGGTTCACGAAGCGTACGTGCGTCTGGTGGGTGACGAGGATGTCCGGCAATGGGACAATCGTGGCCACTTCTTTGCAGCGGCGGCCGAGGCCATGCGCCGCATTCTGATCGATAACGCTCGCCGACGTCAGAGCTATAAACGTGGCGGGGACCGCGAGCGCCTGGAGATCGCGGAAGTCGATGCGATCGTCGAATCGGCCGACGTCGATGAATTGCTGGATCTGGATGCCGCCCTGACCAAACTCGCCGAATGTGAACCGGAAATGGCCAAGCTGGTCCAATTGCGATACTTCGCCGGGCTATCGGTCGAGGAGTCGGCCAAAACGCTCGGCATGTCCCCGCGAACGGTCAAACGAAATTGGGCATTCGCCCGGGCATGGCTCGGTCGTGAACTGAATTTGGGCGAGGGGACCTAAATTGGGTGGCCCCGGCTGATGCTGGAATCCGCATTGTATTCTGTGGGGGCGATTCCTCGCAGCTGGGCAGGCAACGAGTCGGCGTCCACACGATAGCGTTCGCGGATCTTTCCTGGATTTGTACAAACATCATGGCCGTCGCCACCGAAAAGTCGATCTTCTTTCACGCCCTCGAAATCGAATCGCCGGCCGAGCGGGCCGCGTATGTCGAGGGTGCGTGTGACGGCGACGAGCATCTCTTGACCGCCGTTTGCGCCTTGCTTCGTGAGAACGATCGGGAGGAAAACCCCGTCGACCGTCCGGTCGGGGCCGCCTGGATGTCAACGGATCTGGTCTGTGATGATGCAGGTGTCGCCACCACTCGGTTCTTCCCCGGGGCGATGGTTGGACCGTACAAGTTGATGGAGCGAATCGGCGAAGGCGGATTTGGATTGGTCTTTGTGGCTCAACAGCAGGCACCGGTCCGACGGCGGGTTGCGCTCAAAATCATCAAGCCGGGCATGGAGTCCCGCGAAGTGCTGGCTCGGTTCGAGGCCGAACGCCAGGCGATCGCCTTGATGGACCATCCCAACATTGCGCGCGTGTTTGAAGCCGGCGTCACGGAGACGGCGCAACCGTATTTCGTCATGGAGCTGGTGCGCGGCGTCCCGCTCAATGAGTTTTGCGACCACCATCAGTTGAACATGTCCGAGCGGCTCAAGCTGTTTGTCACGATCTGCCATGCCGTCCAGCATGCCCACCAAAAAGGGATCATCCATCGCGACCTGAAACCGTCCAATATTCTCGTCACACTTCAGGATGGACAGCCGCTGGCAAAGGTCATCGATTTCGGCGTGGCAAAGGCGATCGGCCAGAGCTTGACTGTCAAAACGATTTACACGCGGTTCGCGTCCATGGTCGGCACGCCGGCCTACATGAGTCCCGAACAGGCGGCGATGAGTACCGACGATGTTGACACGCGGAGCGACATTTATTCGCTCGG
>NZ_JBFHKV010000448.1:0-6314 GCF_041595215.1 Stieleria sp.
CGCGGCATTGTAAACGGGGGCAATTTCGTCTGTCATGATCATCGTTTCTGCTGCCTGGCACCGGGAACCACCAAAGGGAAAGCTTACCGCAGATTGTAGACAGGCGTGCGCGATCGGCTATCCCACCGCAGCGGCCCGACTACCAAAAACCGCGATTCTCGCCCCGATGACGGTGCCGATGACAGCGATGACCAATCGCTACGATGCGTAGCGCCGGCTAAACACCCCCAGCACGCCTCCGGTGCAACACAGCCCGACCAGCGCCAACGCAAACAGACCTGCCATCGCCCGTAACCGTTCTCCGACGACAGAATTGTTCATTGCCCTGCGGATGCGCTTTCGGCTGTCGGCATCAAACGTCAGCTCGACCGCGATCTCGTGCAATTGGCGATCACCCATTTGCAGCGTGCCGACGTACCGTCGATCGACGAGTTCGTCTTCGATCCACCGCTCATCCAGGACCGCATCGTCACACACCCAGCCGGTCGTTTCTTTGATGTACAGCGCCACCGCGGCGGGCTTGAGCACCTCCAATTCCGCTTCACACTGTTCCATGGTCTCGGCGCCGCTGGTGGTGACAACCCACCGGTGGACCGGTGACTGCAGGTCCGGTTCGGTTTCAATCCACGTCGGCCGATCCTCGGGATAGGTCACATGGTGCATCGGAGCGACCGACAGTTCCGTCTGTTTCGGCTTGGCCGACGACACCGGATCGGCCGATGCGGACGACAGGGATAGCGGCTGCTCGGAGATGTTTTTGCCGGCGCGTTCGGCCGTGGCTTCGAGAGACGATTCGGCAAGTCCGACCGATGCGACAAACGCGACGACGAAACAGGCCGACGCGGCGGGAAAGAGCGTTTTCATGCGTTAGCCTCCCGAAGACGGGGTGACGGATGCTTGCGTCTCGGCCACGGGTTGGCCGCGAACATGCGTGGGTTGATCCAAGGGGCCGACATTTGCGTCGCCATCGCCAGCCCGCCGGCGACGAGCAATCCCATCGGTTGCGGAACCGGAATCAATTGATGCACTCCCCAGGCCGCGACACACACGACCGCCACGCTCCACAGACTCAATCGTGTTCGCCGCAGTGGATCCACGGACTTCCACCAACGGATGCCTCCGAACAACAACGCGAAGTGGGCCATCATGCCCGACGCCCGAATCGTCGAATCCTCACGATACAGCGCTTGCGGCAATTCAGAGCCCAGCATTTCGCTGCCGCCGGGAACCAGCGACAGCAGGAAAAATTCATTCAACGCATAGGCGAACAGTCCGACGCCGGCACCGACCCCCGCCAGCACCAATCGCCTGGGCAGCCCTTCGCCGTCGTCGCGTTCCCAAAGTTTTCCCAGTCCCAAGATGCCCTGCGCCCCGACCAACACGACCAAGCCCATCCAAAAGTACGGTGCCACGTCGACGGCGCTAACATCGCCGCTGCGCAGTCCGATCACTCCGGCGGCAACCGCCATCGTCAACACCGTCAACGACGACGCGATCCACGACGTGTTCAGCTCCGCCATCCGCACCAAGTTATGCTTCGCTCGCAGCAGATGACGTACCTCGCTGCGCCATTCTTGCCTGGTCCTGGCTTTGTTGGACGGGCCGGCTTGGGATGCAATCCGATGCGCCTTGGCATAGCTGGGCTGTTCACTCGAATGCAGCACCATCTGTCGGATGATGTAGTACGGTACGTAAAACGCACCCAAGATCGAAAGCGCCGGCAACAACCAATGTGTGTTGATGAACAGCACAAAGGCCAGGAAGGCGCCGATCCAAAACCGCGACCGCGGCGATTGCTCGAGCGATTTCCACCAGCACCGTAGATCATGGGCCGACGAGCGGATCGCTCGCAGCAGCGGTTCGTCGACCGAGGCCGGAGCCGCCGCCGCCGAATCGGAATACTCCAGTCCCAGTACCGGATCGATGGCTTCGGCGGATCGGCCGTTGTCACGCACGTCGTCCTTCCCATTGCCCTGCAGCCGATCGTGTAAACCCGGCTTGCCGGCCGGCGATGGAGCGTCCCCAATGGTCGCACTGACCAAGGTGGGGACTGCCGCGGCGTCGGAAAGGGAAAGTCCCAGCGGGGCAACCAGATCGGCAATCGTTGCCGGCCGTTTCGCCGGATCCTTGTCCAAGGCCGCCAGGATCGTTTCCCGATACGGCGACGTCACACCGGACAGATCGGGCAGCGCGGTGAGGTGTTTGACGATGATTTCGTGACAGCTCTCGCCGTCAAAGGGCACGCGTCCGGTCAACAGTTCGTAGAGCATGATGCCCAGTGCATAGACGTCGATCTCGCGACCGTACTTGCCGCGGCCGATTTCCGGCGCCATGTAGTGAAACGTGCCCACGCTCTCGGTGTGGCCGCCCCGCTGTGACGACGAGATGTATTTGCTCAAGCCATAATCACCGACCTTCACGATCCCCAGATCATCAAAGATGTTGCCGGGCTTCAAGTCACGGTGCACCAATCCGGCACTGTGCAGATGGGCCACGCCGGCGGCGATGCCGGCAAACCAGCGCCGCGCCTCGGCCTCGGGCAACCCGTCCGGGTTGCGATCGAGGATCTCACGCAGATTCGCCCCCGCCACGTACTCCATCACCACCCAAGACCCACCGTCGGCGTCCCGGCAAATGTCGTACAGGGAAACAAGATTCGGATGCTTCAGGTTCAAACATTGCGAGACGCCACGCAACTCGATTTCCAGGTTGCGTTGGATCCGCTTGAGTGCGACTTCTTTGCCCGCCTGGCTGACCGCAAAATAGACTTCGCCGAATCCACCCACACCGACTCCACGCCGTATCGTGTACGGCGGCAGCGGCTGAGAACCGGGGGCATAGGTAAAGGACATCGGTCGAGTTTCGGGGGGCGATCCGAGCGAAGTTTCGGTGAACGCAGGTTGCATTCTATCCTCATTCACGGAATCGTCACCCGAAAATTGCGGTTCGGGGTGGCTCGTTTTCCGCGCTTGCCCCTTGGACTTCGGTTGGCAGCATCGAAAGAACTTCGCGGCAAGTCCTGCTCTGCTTTTACGTCCCTGACGCTGCGTGGGCTCCGCTTCGCCGCCTGTCGGAGCGGCATGGGGATTGCCGATGCCCTGTGGCGTGCCGGCAACCTCGACCGACTCGATCGGTTGTTCTGTCATGTCTCGGCCAACGAGTGTGCGTGTTTCGGGGGCGAGAGTCTTCATACTTCTTCCAACATCATGTCGAGTTCACCGATCGAGACGCGGCGTCCCGGGACGAGGTCGACCGGTTGCGGTCGATTGGTTCGACGCGACAATCCGGCCGTCGTCGCGCCGGGTTTTAACTTCGCTTGCCAGCGTCCGTCGCGAAACACCAGCACCGCCGTCGTGTCCAGAGCGGTACAACGGATATGGTCGCCGGCACTCGGCCCGATCAAAACGGTTTGATCGACCAACAAGACCTGATCGACGTGCTGGTCAAACCGATGGGGCGGATCCAGCGACAGGATCGCGGAACGCGACAGCGGCGAGGGCTGATGCAGCCTGAGCGTGGCCGAACCCGAGATCGGAAACACGCTGTTGGCAACCAGCAATTGCCCACCGGCGTCCTGTCGTTGTAACGCTTGATCGTCTGCAGCGGACCAGAAATAGTCACCGTTGCGGCGAACCACGGTCCCTTCGCAGCGCCGCCAATCGGTGCGGACCTGGATGTCGGTCATTGAATCCGGTCGCGCGCCGCCGACGCTGACACTCTCTCCGGCCAACAACGCGAATCCGCCGCAACGATCGATCCACAAACGCCACGCGGACGTTTGAGCAGTGTCGGTCGTTGGGCGAATCGTTTCGTTCATCGGACAGGAGCAGAGGAGAAGCGAAGGTTGCGAGCGACTTCGGTGAACAGACTATTTCGGCGAACAGACTACTTCGGCAACTAGGCGCGACGTTCAGTCCAATTGAATGGAGACGAGCGCCTTGGGTTGGCTGGGCTCGGAGTCGAAGTAGTTGGCGATGTCGTCCAACAAGTCTTCGTCGCCGGACTCTTCCAAGTTGATTTCGCCAAAGTATTCCGCATCCACGCTCATCGTTTCTTCTTCGACGTCGATACGGGTTTCGATTTCGTCCAGCAGTCGACGGGTTTGGGACAGATGACTGTCATCCAAACTCAGCTCACTCGCCGTCTGGGCCACTCGAAGTGCACCCAAGCGTGCTTGCAAGTTCTCGACCTCCACCTCCAATTGCCGTTTCGCGCTCAGCATTTCTTCCATGCGATGTTGTGCGGCGGTCAACGTCGCCTGACGAGCGGTCAGCATTTGTTGCAGTTTATCCGCGGTCGCGCGGCGCGTCTTGAAACGCTTGAAGCGGTTCTTCAAATCGTCTTGAACTTGCACCGAAGTGTAGGTGCGACCGGCGTAGGTAAAGTACTCGTTGCCGCCCTCCAAATCGCCGGTCAATCGTTCGATGTCGTTCCGGGCCGAGGCCAGCCGAGATTCGGTTTCATTCAACTGTTTTTCCAACCGGACGACTTCGATTTTTTCGCGGGCAATCCGTTTGGCGTTGTCCGTGATCTCGGGCTTCAGGTCGGTGATCATTTGACGGGCCCGCTTCAGCTCCCACTCCAGGGGGACGGCGTCGCTGGCAGAATCGCGAAGCCAGCTGACTCCGCATCGGGTGTAACTGGCCAGCGGAACACCGACGGCCAAACTTGACAAAAGTGCGACGGCACCGCCGGCGACGATGGCTTTCTTTAACATGGACTTAGATCCCCAAAAATTGGCGTTCGAAGGGAGCCTTCATTGGGTCGGCTCGGGTTTCGTCCTCCTGTTCGGCACCCAAACGGAGTTCTTGGGGCGGTCGGAAAAAAAATTTGGGGATCTTTCGCGGTTTTGTTCACTCGGGGGCAGGCGTCATTCGCCGTCACCCGACGTATTGCTGCGGATCAGATAGTGGATCGGATCGTCCGCTGCGTCCCGGCGGAGGTAAGAAACCAAGTCCTGAAGGTCCGCCGCCGGATCAACCGCAGCATCCACGCGCGCCAGCTGCGTCCCCCCAGTTTGGTCACGGACCGACTCGTTGTCTCGGTTTGGTTTCGATTTCTCAACAAACACAAAAAGCCCCTTCTATGCAGTGAAAAGTAAAACGGACAGCTGCGCCTTATCACCATTCAGCTATCCACCATCTTAACTCGATAGCGTAACACGCGTGACACCCGCCTCGAAAGCGCACACATGCATCCGTTCGGTCGCCGACGCCGCTAACGGATGTTTCGAAACCGAAACGTTGCATTGTGACCCCACGGGATCGCCAATCTTGCGGGTGACAACCAGGGTTGCCTAGACTGTGCTGCTCGCCAATAAGGTGTCGGACACCTTTTTGGGCCCGATGAATTGGGGACAGCGTGTCAAATCCATTTCGAACACATTGGCGTCTCAACCCTGACGTCGACTTCCTGAACCACGGCTCGTTTGGCGCGACGCCGAGGGTGGTGATGGAGGCGCAGCGCGAGTGGATCGAACGGCTTGAATACGACCCGATTGAGTTTCTGGGACCGGAACGTTCGTTGTTGCCAAAACTGGATCGGGTCCGTGATTGCATTGGCAGTCTTGTCGGTGCCGACCCCAGGGATTTGGCGTTCGTGCGGAACGCGACCGATGGGGTTAACGCGGTGCTGCGATCGTTCCCCTTTTCCCCCGGCGACGAAGTGGTGATCACCAATCACGGCTACAACGCTTGCAACAATGCCGCGCGGTACGCAGCCGAACGCTGCGGTACAGAGGCTGGCGGCGCCACGGTGTCGGTCGCCGAGCTGCCGTTTCCGATTGAGTCAAACGCGCAGGTGATCGAGGCAATCGATGCGACGCTGACGTCCAAGACACGGTTGTTGTTGATCGATCATGTCACCAGTCCGACCGGCTTGGTCTTGCCCGTCAAGGAACTGATTGAACTGGCACATCGTCGCGGAGTGCGCGTGTTGGTCGATGGGGCGCATGCGCCGGGGATGGTGCCCGTCGATCTGTCTGATTTGAATCCGGATTACTATACCGGCAACCATCACAAGTGGTTGTGTGGCCCCAAGACATCGGGATTTTTGTACGTACGGCGCGACTTGCAACACGAAGTCCATCCGACCACGATCAGTCATGGTGCGAATTCACCGGGGCTTGGAAAGACGCCGTTTCTGGCAGAATTCAATTGGGTGGGCACGTACGACCCGACGCCGATTCTGTCCATGCCGGCGGCGATCGAGTTTCTCAGTCTGCTGAAAGAAGGCGGGTTATCGCAGTTGATGCGTGACAATCATGCACTCGTTCTGGCGGGGCGGCAAGCGTTGCTGGACGCACTTGGTTGTGA
>NZ_JBFHKV010000449.1:0-6306 GCF_041595215.1 Stieleria sp.
GCGATCCAGATGGCCGAATCGGACAATCGATTCGGTGACGGTTGGACGTACCTGTTGCGACAAATTGCGGAAACGCAAAACGCGGTCGGGCAATACGACGACGCGGTGGCAACGTATCGACGCTACCTCGACCACCAACTGTCCAAAGAAAAGGTGATTGACCCCTACGAATACCGCCAGCTGGCGCGGCTCGTTGCGGAGGCTCAGAATCCCCAAGCCGCCCTCCAGTGGCAATTCCAGGCATGGAAACAATCGAACGAGCAACACGGTGCTTTGAACCGTACGACACAGGAGCTCCTCAAGGAACTGGCCGCCGATGTCCGCGAGACCGATCAGTGGGACACTCTCGAACCGGCCCTGGTGGAACAATACAAACAGTCCAAACGATTACTGGGGCCGCAGCATCCCGACACCGCCCAGGCGGCGGCGCAGCTCGCTCTTCTATTCGAGCGATTGGGGAAATTTGAGCTGGCTCTCGCCGGGATGGATGAGAGCCAGCGAGCCTTTCGGGATTACGTCGCGCGAACGTTGCCGTTGTTGTCGGAGACTGAGCAGGCAGAGTTCTTGCGGCAACGATTCCAACCCGCGTTTCACGACGCCTTGGAGATGGCGGTGCGATTGAAGTCCGTCCCCCGCGCCGTCGAGTTATCGGCCGGTTGGGTTTTGAACGCCAAGGGTGCCTCGACGCGCGCCCTCGCCGAGCGACATCGCATGGTGGCGTCGACGCAAGATCCCCAGGTCCGTGTAATCGCCGAGCAACTCTCCGAAGTCCGAGAACAGATCTCATCGCTCACGTTGTCCGCCCTCCAGAATCCGACCCTCGGGCTCACGTCATCGTCCACGGCGATGGATCTTCAAGACCGACTCGAAACGCTCCGGAATCGCGAATCGGAGTTGTCCTGGAAACTGGGTTCGACGGGATGGACCGAACGTCGCCAAAACCCGTGGAGCGACTTGACGAACGTACGTGAACGGATCCCTGACGACACGGTCTTGTTGGAATGCGCGGTCGCCGGCGTGCGCACCAAACTGGACAGTTCAATCGACCACGGGTTGAACTCGGTTGGTCCGAAGCAACGGGGGATGCAGGTCCTGGTTTGGGTCATCCCGCCGGCCGGTCGCGGCGACATCCGATTGGAAGTGGTCTGTGAGGACTGGGACAAATTGGCGCGAACGCTGATCGAATTCCATGCCTGCCTGAACGGGCAAATGATCCCCCAAAACTTTATTGTTGCAATCAACCAACACCTCCGCGCGTTGTCGACTCAGGTTTTGCATTCGCTGCCCGACGACGTCATGACCACGCCCAAGTGGCTCGTCTCGCCCGATCATCAATTGTGGAGAATCCCTTTCGTTGCACTGACGAAACCCGATGGCAAGCGGGTGATCGATGACCACGAGATTCAGTACCTGCTCAGCGGACGCGATCTGTTGTCAACCGAACCGGTCAATTCGATTTCTGCACCGTTGATGGTTGCCAACCCCGACTATGGCAAGAATGCCAACGGCGACTCGGCTGGCACCGCCTTTTCGCCGCTGCCGGGAACCGCCAAGGAAGCGCAAGCGGTGTTGCCCTATCTGCGAACCCTGTCAGGAGCCGCCCCCCAAGTCTTCGTCGAGGCCAATGCGGAAGAGTCGGTCGTGAAAACCGCCAACCGCCCCCAGATCGCCGTGTTCAGCACCCACGGATTCTCGGAATATCGACACGAACAACATCCCATGGCGACGTGCGGGCTGGCGTTTGCAAATGCCAATACCGCATTCGGTGGACAGGGCGATGGCATTTTGACGGGGCTGGAAATCTTGGATTGTGATTTTCGCGGGACCGAACTCGTCGTCTTAAGCGCTTGTCAGACCGCCGTCGGCAACACCAGCAGCGGAGAGGGCGTTGCAGGATTGAGTCATGCGTTTCGTCTTGCAGGAGCAAAGACGGTCGTGGCGACGTTGTGGTCCATCCCCGACCAGATCACTGCCGGCTTGATGAAGGACTTCTTTGACCAGCTATCCGATGGCAAGAGCCCCGCATCGTCACTGCGATTTGCCCAACTGGCTACGATCCGGCGGCTCGAAGAACGAGGGCTGCCGTCAATGCCCCATTTGTGGGCGGCATTCACGGCTAACGGGATTCCCCAGTCAATCGAAGACGCGCCGACAGAGTATCGGACCTGGCGAAGTGCCGACGGAAAACACACCACCGTTGCCAAATGGATCGCGACCCGACACGACCGAGTTATCTTGCTAAAACCCAACGGGGATCAATTCGAAGTGAGCCTGAACAAGCTGCACGCCGAAGACCGCCAATGGGCAGAACAGGCCAAATGAATTGCGTTCGTTGAGAGCAGCTCGCACCAGACGTGGTGATTCATGTTTACGGTCTTGGACGCGAGCCGACGAGCGTTTCAACGATTGCCTGCGACGGCTTGGCCGATCGATTCATACGGCGCCGGCGGTTGGTCGATTCGATAGCTGTCCGGTGAAAGCAGCGGCAGAAGAACTTGAAGCTCTTCGGCGTCGATCAAACGATCGTCGACTTGGTGCGAGAGCAATTGCAAGGCGTCTGCCCTGGCGAGATAGTAGGCCGACAACGTTTGCGTGTAGCGATAACTCGCCAACAGCACCGTCGTCAGATAGAGAAGCAGCACGACCACGCCACCCCGGACCGCCAGCAGGGTCACCCAAGGTTGATTTGCCCAGTCGGATTGTGTTTGATTGACTTCCAGAAGCGCGTCCGCGATCCGCTTTTCGGCTTCCAATAACTGCTCCGTCGTGGCCAAGCGGTTTTTGGCTTCGTCGTCCAACTGCACGAACATTCGGTCCATTTCGCGTTTGGCATCCTCGTACAGCGGCTTCAACGCCAACAATTCTCGCTGCAACGTTCGAACAGCCTGTTCCTCCTCGCCGCCGCCGATCGCCAAACTCAATTGCTCCAGCGAGATGGTCAAAAAGGGGAGATCGATTCCGCTTGTCCGCATCTGTTGACCGGCCAGCCGAAACACGTCGGCGGGAACCTTGGTCGCCGTCGTTCCCTCAATGTGGTGATACTGGAACGAATCGAAAGGATACCTCTTGTCAGTCGGCTCGGATGCTGACAATTCTCGACTGGCGTCGCGGGCCCACTGAATTCGCGGGCCATAGAAGGGACTTCCGGCCAGATCGGCTCCCGGCTGGTAGTTGCCTAATGTCATGTCCAGTTCGTGAAAGATCCCGTACAGGTTGTACAAGTCGCGTCCGCGCAGGTACGCCACCTCCGCCTCGGCCTCCTGCGTCAAGATCCCGCTTTTGACTTCACTTGCCTCGTCGACTTCGCGTTCGGCAGCAACCGCGTCGGTAAACTCGGTGGGCACGAGAAAGACGGCGATGCCACCGACGATAAACAGCAGGCTGAACGCCAGCATCCAGCCGGCGCGACGACCGAGCCGACGTCCCCGGTCGGCAAACTTGTCGGCGATCTGTTGCAAATGCTCTGTTGGTTCCACTTGCTCGCGGCGGTAGACCTCCCCGTAGTCCGGTGGGCCTTTCCACTTCGATCGGATCGACCGGAACAGCTGGCCGATCGCGGCGGTAACGCTAGGGGGCTGCTCTGACATCGATCAGTTCGTCAGCCGACCATGGAGAGTCTGAAAGAGTTGGTCGTTTCTTTCTTTGCTCTTGGAAGCATTGTTCACATCCAGCACCCCGGTTTCGAGCGCAATTTTTCGAGGATTGATTTGGTTGATTTCGACTCGCATCATGTACCGTATCCCCTGCGACGGGGCGGACTGCTCGTAGTCGACGATCGACGCGTCCACTCCGCGGGGATTGAAGGATTCAGCGGATGGAGGCGGAACCAATTCTTTGATGACTTGCTCGAACACTTTAACGACCTCGCTCGAGATCGCTCCGGCCGACAACGGGGCCGGCACCTCGATGCCTTCTTCGCGTCTGGTTTCTCCTCCCGATTCCTTGAGCGATTGGACCGCTCTGATGACCGGAAGGTCCACGGTGCGTGTCTCGCTACGCATCACCGTTCGCGACCGAGTCTCGGTCCGCATGACGGTCTGCGTACGGGTCACGGGGCGCAATACCGTTCGGGTCCGATAGACGATGCGACGGCGTTTGTGGAACAACCCATAGCTCTCGACACAGCGGACGCGCTGTTGGACCGGTGCCATCACCGTCGTGGTCTGCAATTCAGGGACGAGTACGGTGTACTCCTGCACCTGCGGCACTTGCACCTCTTTGGTGACCGTTTTCATCGTGATGACTTGGACCGGCGCCGCAGAAGACTGTCGTGGTTTGGCGTAAACCACCTGATCATTTTGGGGTAGCCCCAATTTTTCGATCGTCTGATCATCCATCAACACCTGTTGATCTTGCGGGGCGGTCGTATTGACCAACACCGCGTTGCTTTGAGCGTGGTCGGTTTGAGCGTGGTCGGCGAGGATGTGGCGTTGGTCCGCGACAGAAAGCCGTGTCAGTTCGGTCCGCAAACGTTTCCCCGTCTGATCAACGAACGTGACGATGCGGCTTTTGTCGTCGTAGTTCACGATCGCCAGTTCATCGCTCACGCGGCCGTCCGGACTGGTCCAGACACGGAATTGCCGGGGAACCGGTTCTCCGGCAATGAGGTCTCCCGTAAGGAACGTGGAACTGCACAACAAGACGAGCGGAAACAAACCGGGGCCGATCGGCCCGGAAGCGAAGGGGAAGCACATGAGACAGTTTCGTTGATCGCGTCGGTTGGTCGGGACAGCCGTACCTTGCATGCTATCCCCCACTTTGGTCGTCGCAAACGGAATGGATGGGGAAAGCAACCGGAACGGCGCGCCGAACGACAGGTGATGGGTTGAACCGGACGAGGATCGTTTCCCGGCGTGGACGTCGCCCCAACGAAGCGATGGCACCTTGATCATTTTTGCGTTTTCGCGAACATAACACTTGAAGGCATCGGGGCATTTGTGGATCGTTTTTTGCTGAGCGGATCAGCGAGGCGGGTGAGTCCTTCAGCCGCTCTCTGTGAGAATGATCCGAACAACATCACTCCCATTTCCACTGAAGCATCACGCCGCGTGAGTCGGAATTATAGAAACGTTCACTTCGGACGGTTGGCAGGGGCCGGTTTGATCGCCGTGAGTGTCACGATCGGGGTTGCGCTGTGCCTCAAGCGCGACGAACCGATCGAGCACTTAGACGTCCAGGTTGTCGCATCGAACTATCGACTTTACTTTCACTATCCCGGTGCCGATTCCAAATTGGGTACGGCCGACGACCGACTGGGAACGCGGAATTTCTATGCACCAGCCAACACCGAGGTTCGGCTGAGCCTGACGAGTCGGGATTTCGTTTATCTGGTCGAAATCCCGGAGGTGGGACTGTACGAGGTCGCCGCCCCGGAACTCGATTTCGAAGCTCGTTTTGAGACGGGAGAGTCGGGCGTGCACTCTTTGTTGGGAAGTCAGATGTGTGGGTACGACCATTCGGAACTAATTGGCGAATTTGTGGTTCAACGTACGGCAGAATTTAAACGCCTCGTCCGAAAACTTTCTCCTGCACCATCGCCAACCAACCCAACTCAATGATATTTCCCCGCCAGTCGCACCGAAATCCCTTGGTTTTCCTGGTGATTTCGAGCGTGGTCGCTCTCGCTGGATGTGGTCCTCGGGCGACGCCAGAAATTTCCACCGAAACCGATGTGAACCGCACGCGGCGCACCGCTGTCGATCAGGGGTTGCGCGTTTTTGGTGAAATTCCCGCCTTCACATTGACCAACCAGCACGGCAAATCGTTCGAACGTAGCGATCTGGACGGCAAGGTCTGGGTCGCCACCTTTATTTTCACCCGTTGCGGGGCGACGTGTCCGTACCAAACGGCCGCGTTCAGCGAATTACAGCAAACCCTGCATCGGGCCGACGAACTGGGCCAGGTCGAACTGGTTTCGTTCACGGTCGACCCGGAGTTCGATACGCCCGAGGTGCTGGCCGAATACGGCACGAAAGCTGACGCCGATTTCGAACACTGGCACTTTCTGACCGGCGACCGTGCGACCCTCTGGGATTTGAGTAAAGACGGGTTCAAACTGGACATCCAATCCGGCCGGGACGCGACGAATCTGATCACCCATAGTTCGCTGTTTGTCCTGGTCGACCAAGATTCAAAAATCCGCGGTTACTACGAAGGTCTGTCACCGGAAGCGAATCAGAAACTGCGCGACGACATCAGCGCGTTGCTGGACCAACGAGACCCCAGTCGACTGGAACGCATGCCCGAAATTTCCGTCCCACGCGATATCCGCGATCCGGCATGGCTGCAACCGCGGGCCGAAGCCCA
>NZ_JBFHKV010000450.1:0-6300 GCF_041595215.1 Stieleria sp.
CTATCAGGGTAAAATCAAGTCGATCACGATGCTGGGGTCCGACCAGAAACTGGAGTGGTCGCGCGACGCAAACGGGCTCACGGTGCAACTGCCGACGACCAAACCGTCCGAGTTTGCCTATGTCTTGAAAGTCACCCAATAGCCGAAGCAGTCGGGCAGCCTCAGGATGAGCCTGTTGTGGCGTACGTTTCCAGCTTGCCAATCGAGCGCGAGCATCGGGAGCATCCAGCCTGCGAATCGAGTTGGAAAAAGATTTGCCAGTGGATCAACGGCCTCTCCGTTTGTCTTCATTTAGCGGTATGGGGTTGCATTCCGCACGCGCTAGCACGGGCCACGCAGCGTCTCTCGCTGACGCGTCGCACTTGATGTGATCGCGTTGAGTTCGCAAGATCGACGAACTCGACAGGCAGCCGAGACAGGGGCGAAAAACCGTTCCAGTTTATTTCCCCCAAAGTTAAACGAATTCGTATCCCTTTCGATTGACGGGTTCATCGGCCCTCCAGATAATCTGCTTCGTGGTGACCATCTGTCGATTGGTCACTGGCGTTCAATCTAAGGTGCCATGCCATGGGTACGGTAGTTTCCGGGTTGGGTGCTTCTCTCACTTTGCCGAGGCGGCAGCGAGCAAGCAAGTGGAAGGGTTTTTCGAAGACTCGCCGTTCCATCAATCGCCGTTCGAGGGCGCTGCATTTAGAGCGGCTTGAATCACGGCAACTTCTTGCCGCGGTGATCCAGGACGCGAGCGTCTCGGGCAGCGGTTGGAACTCGGTTTTCCAAGATCACCTCAGCTCACAAGGACTCGGAACCATTGGGTTTCGTCTGCTGCCCGGACAAACCGCGCAGGTGTTGCCCTGGAAAAACTTGAACCAGGTCAAGTTCAAGTTCAGCGAACACGTTAACGTCCGTTTCGATGACCTTCGTATTCAAGGGGTCAATTCCGGCTTGGCCATCGTGCCGCGTGCGGAGGACTTGCACTACGACGGCAACACTTTCATCGCAACCTGGACGCTACCGAGCGAATTAGGCAAAGACAAGTTTGCCATTCGATTAAGTGATCGCATCACCAACGGCATCGGGACGTCGCTCGATGGAGACTTTCTGGGGGCTTACCCGACGGGCAATGCCACACCAGGCGGCGACTTCGTCTATACGTTCGACGTCGTTCCCGGGGACGGGGATCGCAACGGTGTGACCAACGTGATCGATGGGATTGGGCTTCGCAGCCGACTGTTTGCCCGCCCGGCCAACGACAACTATTCCGCCTACTTCGACTTCGACGGATCTGGACAAATCAACGTCTTGGACGGATTGAGGATTCGCGAAAACCTGTTCGCGCGGTTACCGGCGGGGTCACTGGACTTGACAGGGCCGACGCTTCACGCCGCCCTGCTGAACGACACCGCACCGGGAGGGCTGACGAACACCGATCGCCTGACCTTTGATGCAACCATTTCGGGAACCGTATCGGATCCGTTGGGGTCCCTTTCGGTCCAAGCCCATCTGGACGGCACGACGACGATCAGCGTCCCGGTCAATCCTGACGGCTCGTTCTCCTTCGATCCCAAGGCGATCCCGGGGTTTGCCGATGGCGGCCATCAGGTTCGCATCGTCGCCCGCGACGGTTTTGGCAACCCGACCTCCCTGGATCTCGATTTCATTCTCGACACCTTGCCTCCCGCAGCGCCCGCGCTCGATCTTTCCGCGGGCTCCGGCGCTGTCGGACCGCGAACCACCAACGCATCACGCGTCACCTTGGTGGGCAGTACCGACCCCAACGTCTCGGTCGCACTCGCCCCGGTTGCTGCGACATCGCTTAGCTCCAATACCGGTGCCGTTCAGTTCGCGTCCGTTGAACTTCAGGTCGGCTCGAATCCATTCACGGCAATTGCCACCGACGCGGCCGGCAACTCGACTGTCGCCAATTTTAATCTCGAGCGAGTGATTCAGACCGGCCCGCAGGATCCGGTCTTGCGTTGGAATCAAGTCACCCTCGATGCGATTACCTTTGATGCATCGTCACCGACCTACGCGTCACGGGCGACGGCGATCGTTCATGCGGCGATCTATGACGCGGTGGCTTCGTTGGAGGGACGTCCCGGATACTTCGTTTCGTTGCTGCCGCCGGCGGGCGCCTCTTTGGAAGCGGCCGTCTCCGGCGCCGCCTACCACGTTTTGAATGACTTGTATCCGGGGCAACAATCCTTCCTGGATGCCAACTTGCAGGCGGCACTGGCGGTCGTTCCCGAGGGCTCTGGCAAGACTGCCGGCGTGACGTTCGGCCGGTCCGTCGCCGATGCGATCCTCGCCATGCGGGCGGGTGACGGCTGGAATGCGTTCGTGGACTACGTTCCCGGCACCGTTCCCGGTGCCTGGCTTCCCACCGGCCCGACCTATGCCCAGGCGCTGCATCCCCAATGGGCAAACTTGACGCCGTTTGCGATGACGACTGCCGACCAGTTCTTACCGGCCGGGCCGCCGGACCTGTCCAGCCAAGCGTGGGCGACCGCTTACAACGAAGTCAAGTCACTCGGTCAACTGAACAGTCCCTCTCGAACCGCCGATCAAACCGAGATCGCCCGGTTCTGGGCTGACGGCGCGGGAACCTCAACCCCCGTCGGTCACTGGAACGTGATCGCCGGCGACGCCGCACTCACGGCGGGCAACAGCATTTCTGAAAACGCGAGACTGTTCGCGGCGCTCAATCTCTCCCTCGGTGATGCGGCCATCGTCGCTTGGAACGCAAAATACCGGTATGACTTTTGGCGCCCCGAGACGGCGATCCGCGCGGGCTCCAGCGACGGCAACGCCGCAACGCTCGCGGATCCGTCGTGGACGCCGCTTGTGATTTCACCACCGTTTCCCGAATACGTTTCCGGACACAGCACCTACAGCGGCGCAGCAGCAGCGATTCTGACGGCGACGTTCGGTCCCGGCTTTTCCTTCGTCGCCACCTCGGCGAGCTTGCCCGGCGTCAGCCGCGCGTTCAACAACTTCGACGAGGCGGCTGAGGAAGCGGGCCGTAGCCGCGTTTACGGCGGGATTCACTACGACTTCTCCAATCGAGACGGGCTGGAGGCGGGCCGGTCCCTGGCTTCTTATGTGCTCGGGACCTTCACGACGTCGGTCGATCAAATCGCTCCGACGGTCATTCTTGTTTCGCCTAACACGGCGATCGCGACACAACAAAACGTGACCGTGACCGGCCGGGTGCTCGACAACCTCTCGGGCGTCGCGACGTTGGAGGCACAACTGGACAACGGTGCGTTTGGCCCCTTGAGTTTCGATGCCGATGGAAACTTTTCCTTCCAAACCACCTTGCCACTGGACGGCACGGCAGACGGCGCGCACGCGTTGAAGTTGCGCGCGACCGACTACGCGGGCAACACGTCCGGCATCAAACAGTTGGACTTTGTGCTGGACACCATCGCCCCGGCCTTGACGGTTGACCTGCCGCCGGCCGGCGCAACCCTGGCCGCCGGGGCAAGGCTAACCGGCAGCGTTTCGGGTACCGGCGCGGCACTCGTGGCGCTGACGTACAACTTCAACGGCGGAGCCGCCCGCTCGTTCCTGACATCGAAGGCGGGTGGTGCGTTCAACACGGCACTTGATTTATCGACGTTGACCGCCGGGACACACACGTTGAACGTGGTCGCGCGCGACGCGGCAGGCAATGTCACCACCGTTTCTCGTTCGGTGACGCTGCCCGAGCTGATTCCGCTAACCATCACACACGTCACCCCCGCAGCGGGCTCCAGTGATGTGGGGTCGACCTATCGACCACAAGTCTTCTTTTCGCGGCCCGTGAACGTTGGCTCGCTCAATGCGACGAACTTCTATGCCACCGACACCACCGGAACCAAGATCCCAGCGAGGATCGTTCCCGCCGCCGATGGTCGTTTCGCGTGGCTGTTCTTCAACCAACCCCTACCGGGTGCATCGACGGTCACCGTGCATGTCGTCGGTGACACGATCTTGGCGGCCGATGGTGGTCAACCGCTTGATGCCGACGGAAACGGAACAGCCGGAGGAACGTTTTCTTATCGCTTCACGACAGTCAGTCTGGTTCCGCTGGCGGGCACCAGTCTGTCCGGGCGGGTGTATGATCCGGGCGTCGATTTAAAACCGATGACCTTTGACGATTTCCGTGCCGGACCCGATGGTGCCTTGCACACCGCGGACGACATCTTTTTGAATCCGCTCGCGGGTGTCAAAGTCTTCATTCTCGGTCTCGAGAACCAAGCCGTGACGACCGATGCTCAAGGCTATTTCAGCTTTGCCTCGGTGCCGGCGGGAAACCTCAAATTGGCGATCGACGGCCGCACGGCGACCAATGCCCCGGCAGGATTCTATTTCCCTGAAATGGTGATGGACCTGGAAATCCTGGTCGGACAGGCGAACACCGTGATGGGCACCATGGGAACGCGGGCACAGCGCGAAGCGAACCTGGATCGGTTAGAAACCTACCTGCCGAGAATCAAGTCTTCGATCCTGCAGTCGGTCAGCGATTCGGCCGCCACCACGATCGGTGTCGACGCTGAATCCGCACCGAATCTGACAGCACAGCAACGGCAGTACTTGCAACTGGAAATCCAACCGGCAAGTCTGATCGGACCAGACGGTCAACCGATCACAGGTGGACAGGTGGGGATCAGCGCCGTCCCGCCGGAACTGGTCCGCGACATGTTGCCCGCGGGGCTGTTGCAGCACACCTTTGACATCACGATTCAAGCACCGGATGCGGCGGCCTTCGCGACGCCGCTGCAGATCACGTTTCCCAACGTGTTCAACGCGGCTCCCGGCACGAAGCTGAATTTCTTGAGCTTCGATCACACCACGGGACGACTGGTGATCGAAGGCACGGCGACGGTTTCCGAAGACGGTCTGTCGGTCACCTCGGATCCCGGAACGGGAATCACCAAACCGGGTTGGCATGGACTGACACCGCCAATCACGCAACCCAAAAAGCCTGATGATTGCACACCATTTCGAGGATACAACGCATATATCGTTTGCGCGAAGGCCTACTTTTCAACGTTCGTTTCAAATTTCAAGAACACCTTCAACTACGCATCGTCAAAACGCGCGGCGGAGGCAGCGAGGGATGCCTGTGTCAAGGTTGCTGAGTTGTGTGCTGGCGGTGGTTCTAGTGGCGGCACGGACGGGAATGCCCCTCCGCCATTTGAACTGAACACGGAATCGCAATCGAATCTTCCGATCAGCGATCCTCTGTTGCAATTGATTGCGAATATGAGGGCAATCCAAGACTCTATCCAAACAGATCTTGATCTGTCGCAGGACATTGCAAATCAGATTGAGCAATTGATAGGAAACGCCCAAAGCGAAGCGGAACTAACCCAACAGCAGCGTGATCAATTGGCAACGCTGGAGTCAAATCTGATCGCTTTGTTTGAGGGGCAAACTCCGGCAGAGAGATTCGCAGCCAGAATGGCTGAATACGAAGACCTGTTGTTCGATGCGGATCTGGAACTTCAACATTTTGTCAGTGAAAAGTACTTCTACTATTTGGAGAACTTGGATAACGGATTTGTGATCCGAGGCACTACGGAACGCGACGGATCGATAACCGACATCGCCCTGCAGCCAAACTCGCAATATCTCCTGCGTCTGGTTGGTGCATCCAGTTTTCAAGTCCGTGAAACGATCGTCATTACAGCCTCTTCGGGTGAGTCAACTTCGATCTGCTTCCGACCAATCGTTGTTGACTCAAGCGCTGATTCTGATTTTGATGGTTTGACCGACCTAGTCGAATCGATCATCGGCACCAATCCGACGAATGCAGATAGTGACCTCGATGGTATCTCTGACCGAGCCGAGATCGAGCAAGGTCTTGACCCGCTCTCCGGTTTGGCGTTTCCAACCGGCGTGGTTGCGTCTCTGCTGATTCAGGGGGAAGCCACTGAGATCAGACTGGTGGGTTCAGTTCTTGACACCGGTGACCAAATGGCATACGTCGCCACCGGTAGCTATGGCCTTGCGATCATTGACGTCAGTCAACTGCAAATGCCGGTCGTAGTCAGTCAGCTCATGCTCAACGGCAATGCCCTTGATTTAGACATCTCGCCATTACAGAATCTTGCCGCGGTCGCGACTGGGATCTACGGAATACAAATCATCGATGTCGCCGCTGCGACTTCGCCAACGTTGCTGCAGTCGGTGCCATTGCCGGGCGGCGCCACTCGCGTCGAAATCTATGACGGCCTCATCTATGCAGGGTCGCCGCAAAGCGACCGACTGCACATCATCGATTTAGCTACCGGCGAGTTGCTCGAATCGATCACC
>NZ_JBFHKV010000451.1:0-6298 GCF_041595215.1 Stieleria sp.
TCTCCTTGTCTCCTTGTCTCCTTGTCTCCTTGTCTCCTTGTCTCCTTGTCTCCTTGTCTCCCATCAACACGCTCCTTCTCGGAGGAGGGCGGTTTTGACAGTTCGCCAGAGGATGAAGATGTCCAGGCTGATCGACCAATTGTGGAGGTAGAAGCGATCCATGAACACGCGCTGTGTGTAGCTGGTGGAATTCCGGCCGGAGACTTGCCACAGCCCGGTGATTCCAGGCCGCACCATTTGGTACAGCTCAAAGACTTCCGGATACTCCTGGATGTATTCACGGTCGTAGTCACCGCTGTCGATGATCGGTCGCGGCCCGACCAGGCTCATCTCCCCGAGCAACACGTTGAATAGTTGCGGCAGTTCGTCCAGGCTGGTCTTCCTCAGGAATGCGCCGATCCTCGTGACGCGTGGGTCTTTCTGCAGTTTGTGGGTTCGCTTCCACTCCTTCATCATTTGTGGGTTTTTCTGCAGGTACTCGCTCAACCGACGATCCGCGTCGCAAACCATGCTGCGGAACTTGATCGCTCGAAATGGGCTGCGGAACCTGCCGACGCGGTCTTGGTAGTAGAACACCGGCCCGGGATCAAACACCTTGATGGCGATCGCGATGGCGATCATCAATGGCAACCAAAACGGGAGGGTCAGCAACACCAAGACAAGGTCGATCACCCGTTTGGCCAACTGGGCATGGGGACTGGTAAGCGCCGTGTAACAATGCAGCTCGATCCCCGATCCCCGCTCGGCCAGCCGCACCGATTCGGTCGGATGGTAGGAGAAGTCCATCGGCAGCATCACGTGCGGAATCCCGTGAAAGGCGTGAAAGTCTTGCCATTGGCCGACGTCCTGTTCGGCCAGGGCGAGCCGGCAGGCCCCGGTTCCACGAAGGATCGATTCCAACTCCGTCGTCGGCCCTAACCAGCAACTCTCCGAGCGACGCACTGGGGCGCCGTTGCCGCTCAGGCTACCGTTCGGGCGTCGTACTCCTTCGGTCGAATCGATTCGAAAGAACTGACCGTCGGCCTGTTCGCGAATTTGGGGCTCCGCTGTTTTCTGCTCAGGCGTCATCGTTGCTGGGGAACCGTCCCAATGTCGCGTGGGGTCAAAAACGATGCCCGCCGGACGCAATCCTTCATGCCGCGATCGATCCAGTCGCTCAAACAGCTGCCTACTCGCAGCACCATTACCGACGATCACGACCGGTTGCGTCCACCAGTCGAATTTGCTGAGAAATAGCCTGGCCACCGGACGCACCGCTGCCAGACTGAAAAACAACGTGATCGATAGGGTGGCCCAGCAGAGCCAGGGGAATGCGTTCAAACTGGAACTCATCAACAGCCCGAACGCGACACCCACTGTCACAACGATACTGGTCTGCATGATTCCGCGAAACTCTTGCGCGTAACTCGCACCGCAAGCGGGATACAAACCGTGGATCCGATGCATCAAGACGACAAGCAGTACCACGCTGATGCAAAACGCCGGGTGCGGCGTTCCGCCATTCCAGCGATGAACCAGCGTCGCCGCCGTCACCGCAACACTGCTGGCAAGGATATCGGCGGCCAATAGTGGCACGGTTGAACGGAAGTCATACCAGGCCTGTGTTCTGCCCAGGCTCAACGCCGTCGACGTGCCAAGCTTTTGCAGCGATGCGGCATCGATCCTGTTCGCCGAATCCGCCGGATGCGTCGCAGTTGCGTTCTCCGCCACCGGTCTGACATTCGTCAATTCTTTTACTGTCGTGCTCATCGTACTCATGTTCTTCCGTGACCCCGTTAAATGAAAGCCATCATTGAATCGAGAAAAGAAGACAAACGATCAACGTTTGCCCGAGATCAAACGATTGCTGGCACCGCGCCCGTTCAGCTTGGCGGATTCACCATTGATTCGTTTATGCGAACGCTTGCTGGTGGGCAAGGAATCCTCTTCGTCGGATTCGTAGTACCGCCGATATCCGTCGACGTAGCCATACTCGCGTTTGCCGTGGTAGTTGTAACTACTGTACCCGTAACCGCGACGACGCGAGTTTCGACTATTGACGATCACACCATCGATCGGCACACGTTGATCACGGAGGATTTCGGCGGCACGCTCGACGAGCGTTCGGTTGTTCTTTTCAATCCGCACCGTCAGCAGGCAGCTGTCGACGTGCAGCGTGATGATCGCCGGATCAGTGACCGCCAACAGGGGCGGAGAATCAATGAAAATCAAGTCAAAGGACTGACGCGCTTCGGCGATGAACTCCGCGAAAGAGTCCGATTCCAGCAGCTCCGACGGAGCCGAGGTCCGCGAACCGGCCGGACACAACGTCAGATTGATCTGCTCGCATTCGTGCAGGCATTCCGAAAAGCAGACCACGCGATTCAAATAGTCCGAAAGGCCGGGTGAACGTTCGATGCCAAAGGTTTGCGAAACAACCGGCCGCCGCAGATCTGCGTCAACCAGCAATACCCGCTTGCCGGCCTGAGCCATCGAGACCGCCAAGTTGGCGATCGTCGTCGACTTGCCGTCCGAGGGACTGGGGCTGGTCATCAAGAACACTTGTTTCGATTGCTTCTTGGCCAAGAACAGAATGGACGTTCGGACGAAGCGGAAGGTTTCGGTATCGGTCGCCCGGGGCACGTGGAACGCCGCGATTAAAGGTGATATACCTGAACCTTCGATCGCCTGTTTCTGAAGTCTGGATTCGTGAAGCATCGGCAGGTGGGCCAAGATCGGTGCTCCGACCAGGCTTTCGACGTCTTCGGGATTTCGGAAGGTGCGGTCGGCCAGTTCGGCCAACATCGCCAATCCAAACCCTAGCATGATTCCGCCCATCACACCCATGATGGCGATCTTTGACTTTGACGGCCAAACGGGCAGGCTGGCCGGCATCGGCATCACCAACAAGTCCGTGGAAAAACCAGAGTAGTCATTGGTGAGATTTAACTCTTGCAGACGCTTGAAGACCTCGTCATAACGAGCCTGCGCCCGGTCGAGGTTGGCCTTCAGCGCCGTCCCTTTGAGGAAACTCAGTTCAACTTCCTTGGCCAACTTGGACTCCTGTTCCGACAGCGCCAGCAACTCAGATTCACGCCGTACAAACTCATTGATGTCACTTTTCAGAACCGTGTAGTAGGTGGCCAGGATTTCAGCGGGAGGGATGTTGAACTCGGTTTCTTTGCCCTTGGTCGGTTCAGCCTCCTCCTGTAGCGTGAAGTTTTGAATGCTGGCGATTTCTGTATCGAGTGCAACCACACTGGGGTGCCCGGCACCATAGGTGGCACGCATCACTTGCCGTTGACTGAGTAGCTCCATCAAACGATTGACTTTCGACGTGCTAGATGTGTTCGCCACAATCCGAGCGATGTCTAGATCATTGTCACCCCTCGTCCTTTCTTTGGCGATGCTGACGAGCGTCTCCAGCCGAGCAATGTCTTCTTCGGTCAGAAGACTCATCACCTCGGCATCGGTCAGTTCATCCGCGCTCTTGCCCTTGACCGCGTCGGCGATGACAAGCCGTCGTGAGCGAGCTGACGCGAGAGCCGTCCGTACGTTGGCAAGTTCGTTCTCGATGCTCTTCAGTCGGGTCCGATGGATGTCTTCCAGGTTTCCTACGCCGCTGCCGCTGACGTTCAACAAGGCCGGCACGGACGCTACAAAGTCACGGTACTCCTGATCGGCTTTCTGGAGTGCAATTTCATTTTGGACTTGAGCCTTGGCAATCAGCTCGACCGCTTCGGCTCCCACATCGTGCGACTGGCCGTCGATGTAAAGTTGATACGAATCGAAAATGGCTTGCAGCACCTTGGACGCAACTTCGGGATCGCCATCCCGATACGTCGCTCGCAAGATACTTGCACTCGCGCCCGCTCCCTTGCCTCCCTTGCTGATCGATAATCCAGCTCGCAGCTCGCCGACACTGCGGTCCAACTTCGCTCGCTCGATCGCTTGCTGGAGCACCTTGGGGCTGCCGAAGAGCTCGATGTGCGTGGACAGGATTTCGTCTTGCATCGTCACGGCGCCATCGGAGGTGCCACGCACGCCCGTGCTCGCCATCTCGCTGGACAACTGGCCGACCAGGACGGCCAGCTGCGATTCGTAAATCGGCTTTTGCTTGACAAAGTAAATCGTGGCACAGGTTGCCCCGACCAGTATGCCCAGCGTGATCAGATGGAAACGGCGGCGAACGATGCCGAGCAAATCGATATTCAGCTCGGGGCCGTCGTCGCAATCCTGAGCTTCGTCTTGGTAACGTTTCATGACTTCAGTGGGGAGGGAGAGAGCACGATTGAAGTGAGAAGAGGTTCAAATGCGGACGCGGGGTTTTGCTGCTTCTTCAGTGACGATTTGCACGAAGTGGCGTAAGCATTCTGCTTGCGTTCCAAACGGATCGGTGTGCCGTGCGAGTTTTGTTGGAAATGGCAAGCAGGATGCTTACCCCACTTCGCAACCTGGACTTCACTTCTCAACCTGGACTTCGTCCACTTGGATGACATTCACCGAACGCAAGATCGACCATCGATCGATCACTTCGGACTTCGTCCGCTTGGGTGACATTCACCCCATTCACACTACAACTGTTCACTAAGCGACAGTTGATAAGTCAAGCAAAAGATCCCGCTGCGACGTGGCGTCGCGAGATCACTTTTCAAAACGTGAGGCACCGGCGGTGCATCAGATCGGCTATCTGCGAGCCATTGGACGGCTCAATCGATGAAGGGATTTAGAACGGCTGGTCAATCCTATGCCGGTCAGTGGATCATTCATGGGAGCCAGGCGGTGGACGCACCACACGTTCGTCGACAGGCACCACACAGGGCGCGACGATTGCGGTACGGCGGTGGAGAAAGAAACCGTCCGTTGGCCAGGAAGAGTTCATCTGGCGCGGTTCTAATTGGTCGGCACACAACAATGCCATCGCAAAGGATCGGTTTTTTAGCGGGCACACCGCGATGTCGATTGTTCGGTCCATCAGTCGTTCCATTTTACGGCAGCAATGTGTCAATCGCTGCGTGATCTCCGTAATCGGTTTCAATGTGAACACGCTTGCACGGTCGTCATTGGGGCGTCGGCAATTCAAGTTTTCGCTCCAGCGAAAGGTGCGCTCTGTCATGAATGTGTCGCCGCCAATCGACGTCCCGATTCTACATCGATTCAAAATGTGTCAAGGGAATTGATCCCGGGCAAGATCGAGTCGGTGTGACGCCCCCCCTCTCTGCCGCCAGGAATATTTGGCGATGTTCTCAGGTGCGCCCTTAAGCAACACGAAGGGGACCTCGCCGAACCGACACCTAAGGCCGATCGCTGCCCTTCACTGAACATTTATTTTGCAAAATTTCTTTGCGACACCAGGACGAAGCGCGTTGGCAAAGGTGGGTTCACACATTCCTAACGAGCAGAATCCCGAACCCACACACATGATGGACATGATGTTGCCGACGCACGTCGTCGCATCATTGAAAGCGCGAATCGTCTCTCTTGCTGACTAGCAAGCATGGAGTGCACCTTGAGAGTCAACGGCTATGGTTGAGTCGTTTACCATCGTCACGGTGATTGTGGCGGAGTAACGAACAAGACCGCTAAACGTTCAGCGATTCACGCCGTGTTCGATCATTGTTTGGGATCGATCTTGACGATTTCGGCTTGAAAGGTTTGCACGCAGGCTTGGATCCAAGGGTGGGACTCGATCTCTCGCATCCGTTCCATGCGCTCTTTTGCGGTCGCTTTCGGCGCGGGCTTGGGCGCCTGGGGGCGGCCCGGCGATGCGGCGCCGGCGACCAATTGAAGGGTGACCGGATGACCGACGATCTCGGCGAGCGCCTGGGAGACCGGCCCGCGGTGTTCCGGCAAATCCATCCGCTTCATCGACATCGATGACTCGGCCGGAAAAACCAGATTGATTTTGGCGGCACCTTCTAGCTTTGCCTCTGCCATCGAAGCGATCGATGCGGTCATCGGCTGAACGCCCTGCAACGCCTTGGCCAGAACTTCTTGAACGTTGGAGACCGACAACTTCATCTTGGGCGACGGCGGCGAGCCCGACGCGGCGGTGTCGGAACGCTGGGGCGACGGGGACCCGAGAGTGGCGCCCGTGTCGGCGGCACCTGCGGCGGGCTCCGGTGCAGAGGGTGTCGACCCCGATGGTGTCGGCGCAGCCGATGACGCTGGCGAAACAGTGGCTGGGGAAGCCGCGACCGGGGCCGGCGGCGCAGCGTGAGCCGGTGGCGCAGCGGGAGCCGGTGGCGCAGCGGACGCGGGAGACGCGACCGAGGAAGGTGCAGCCGTGGAAGGTGCCGGCGTCGCCGGAGCCTCCGCA
>NZ_JBFHKV010000452.1:0-6285 GCF_041595215.1 Stieleria sp.
CGCCGCAACCAGGTCCGTTTGGATGCCGGCGGGTTGGGCGACAGCCCGTGCTGCGAAAGTCTGGCGAAGACGAACCGATCCAGTTTGTTCGCCGCCCAGGACGATCCGGCACCCTCGTGACCGGCGATCTCACTGGGTTGATGCAGGGCGGGTGGTTGGAACGCCCAAAACTGTCTGGCCCGTTCCCAGTCGATTTCCGGTTCGTCGGCCGCCTCGGCGTGCGGGTCGTCTGTCGCGGAAGCCTCCGGCATCACGGCGCCCCACTCGATCCATTGTTCAAAATCGCGGATCACGTTTTCCGGCAACGGCTCGTCCGGCGGCATTTCCATCCCGTCGTAACGCAACGCGGCAAGCAACAAACTGGCGGCGGGTTGGCCGGGCGAGATCGCGGTCCCCGAATCGCCGCCACGGAGCATCGCCTGGGGATCATCGACACGCAGTCCGCCTTGGACCAAGTCGGCATCAGAGGAATGGCATTCGTAGCAGCGTGCGACCAGGACCGGACGGATCTTGCGTTCAAAGAACTCGATCGATTCGGTGTCTTTCTCTGCAGCCGGACTGTTGGCGTTGATGAAACAGGCCAAGGTCACGACGGTGCTCGTCAAGACGAGTGCACGGTAGAGGCTGGAGCAAGGCACGATGGTTGCACCAAGTCATCGGGGGCGGGATGAAGCGGAGGCGGGGCGTTCATTGTAACGCATCCGTAACCGGCTCGCTCCGGCGTTTTGCTTTCCCCAAATTCGCCGAGTTTTCGATTGACGTTAGCGGAACGGCGCGAGTCCCATGCCACTGAAGGAGGTAGCGGTACGGCGCGAGCCGTCCGGTGCCAATTTGAAAAACCGGAGGACTCGCGCCCTGCCGCTAACAATGAACACCCCGGTTGGTGTCAACGGTGCATGGCCCGCAGGCTCGCGCCAAGCGGCTGATGATGGATTGAGATCAGCCGTCTGCGAACGTGACGTCGACGGGCGGCAGAGGGATTTGGGGGGCGATTTCGGTCGCCCGCGGGGATTCGTGGTCCAACTCGTCCGGCTCGCTTCGCACGATCACCTTGAGCGGTCCGCTGAGGATTTTTTTCTTGTAGTAGTTTTCCAACAGACGGATCGCCGAGCCGGACAAACGATGACCTTTGCTCATCAGCAAGGTCCCGGTCTGGTTGCGAATGTCTTCGGCCAGCACCATGCCCTGGACGACTTCATAGACGTTCAGTTTGACATGTTTGAAATTTCGTTCGCGTTTGACGTAGTCCTCCAGCGCCGCGAAGAATTTCGGCTCGTAGGCACTGCGGTTTTCCCTGAGTTCGTTGAGTGCGTGGAGCGGGCTTTCGCAGAAGCGTTCTTTCAGGTCAAAGTCGATCGCCAGTTTCAAGACCCGGCTTTCCATCGGGACCGGGACGCCATCGACCGCGGGCACGCCGTGATCGACGTTTTGCAGACGGATGATTTTGGAAACGTGTTCCATTCGCGGAATCGTCTTGATCAGGTCGGCGGCCAGCTTGGGATGTTTGGCAAACTGTTTCTCTTCGTCGGTCGAGACGGTCGCGCCGTCAAAGATCGCTTCCAGCACATCGGTCGGGACGGTGACACAGCCGAGCGACGACAGCATCGCGGCGATTTCCAATTGCCATTGGTCTTCGATCGGTACCCGTTTCAAGATCCCGTCGATGATCGCACGAACACGCGTGGATTGGCCGAATGCCAGCGGGCTGACCAACGCCAGCACTTCACTGAGAACCTTGACACTTCCGTGCAGCGTGCCTTCGACCAGTTCGCGTTCGGCCTGGATCAGGGCGTGTTGTCGAAGCCCGGCTTTGAGCGCCGCGGCCAAGTCTCGCTCACTGCAGGGCTTGGCCAGAAAACGAAAGATGTGGCCTTCGTTGATCGCTTCGATGGTCGAATCCAGTTCGGCGAAACCGGTGAACATGATTCGAACGGTGTCGGGTGACCGTTCGCGGATGCGTTTGAGTAATTCGATGCCGTTCATCGCCGGCATCCGCATGTCGGAGACGACCACGGCGAAGGGCCCGTCACGTTCGATCAATTGAAGCGCTTCTTCGCCACCGAGCGCGGTGGTCAGATCAAAATCGTCGCCCTGTTGGCGCATGATACCGCCGAGCAGCTTTTCATCGTCGTCAACGAACAGGATCTTTTGATTGCTCATCGGTTATTCCGTGTTGGTGATGCCATGTCGGCGTGTTCAAGGGCGTCGCTCTTCCAACTCAGCAAGTGCTTCGCAAACAGGTCGGCCTGTTCGGTGTGATTTGCCGATTCCAGCTCGCGTTCAATCAGGGCTTCATCGCCGCCGTTGCACAGCCAATTGGCGGCGTAGACGACTTGGCAGGGGAGGTTTCGTCGCGAACAGACTTCGAAACTGTGGTGGGACGCAACGATTTCGACGATCGCGGCCGGTACGCCCCAGAGCGCCAGCAGGTATGCACCGACGCCCTGATGCGTCGCGCCGAGTTGGTCGAACTCCAATTCCCACAACGGACGGTTTTCCGCGGCTGCGATCGACAAGAGTCTTGAGTATTGGTCGGGGAAGGCATCCAGCAGGATCAGTTTTCCGATGTCGTGCAGCAGGGCACCGCTGAACACCGAGGCGCACGTGTCGTCGCCTTGGAGCACGCGTCGGGAGAAGGTCTTCGCCAGCACGGCAACCTGAAACGAATGGTCGAACAGGGCGTTGGTCGACAGGAGTGCGGAGTCTTTGACGTTGCGCAATTGAATCGCTTGCGACATGGCAAGGCCCTGGATCACTTCCGCACCGACCAGGGACACGCCTTGCACCACGTCCAATACAGGGTGCGGCAGCGCGAAGATCGCCGAATTGGCGACCTGCAGAATTCGGGCGCTCAACAGCGGATCTTTCTTGATGATGTTGGCGATCGATTGCGTGTTCCAATTCTCGCTCGCCAAGGCCTCGTTGATCTCGCTGACGATCCCCGGAACCGACGGCAATCCGTTCGCTTGGCCGATCGCATCCAAGACCGCTGCCGAGGCGATGGTGGCTTGAAAGGTCTCCGCCCGCTTGATCACCTCGATCAAGACGTTCAGGTCGCAGGGCTTGGACAGAAACTGGTGCATCGGCTGGACCGCACTGAGCACGGTGTCGCGGTCTGCTTGGCCCGACAAGACGACTCGGAACACGTCCGGGTGTCGCTGCTCGACCAGGCTTAGCAATTCGGCACCGTCCATGCCCGTCATTCGCATCTCGCTGACAATCACGTTGAAATCACCGGATTCCAACAGACGCAGCGCATCGGCGCCGGAGGCTGCGGTGACGACCTCCCATTGCCCGATCTCACCGGCGATCCATCGCGAGACGCCACGGACGGCACGTTCTTCATCATCGACGAGCAGGATTTTCATGGCATCGCTCCGGTAGATTCGGCCATCACGGCCGGCTGTGGGCAGCGAGGGATCTGGATCGTGAACGTCGTGCCGACCCCCTCATCGACGTCAAACCAAAGTTTGCCGTGATGTTTTTGGACGATCACCGAATGCGCGATCGCCAGGCCTTGGCCGGTTCCCTTGCCGACATCCTTGGTCGTGAAGAACGGTTCAAAGACTCGTTTGCGGATCGCGGCCGGGATGCCTCCGCCGTTGTCCGAGATCGTGACCTGGACGGCGTCGCCGAGATCGCGGGTGCCGATCGCGATCACGCCCTTGTCCAGTTCGTGGCGTTCGGCGCGCTCGCCGATCGCGTGTGATGCGTTGATGATGATGTTCAGAAACGCCTGGTTCAATTCGCTCGGCAAGCCGTCGATCGGCAGCAGCTGGTCGTCGAGTTCGGTCTGGATTTCAGCGACGTACTTCCATTCGTTCCTGGCGACCGCGATGGTCGATTGCAACACGTGGTTGATACAAAGTTGGCTTCGCTTGCCGGTCCCCGGGTGCGACAACTCTTTCATCGCCGAAACGATCTTGGAAACCGCTTCGACACCATCGATCGAATCGACCAGGGCGTCGGGCATCTGCTCAATTGCCGTGCGGACTTTGTGGGCGTTGTCGAATCCGTCGAGAGACTTGCGAAGTTCGATCAATTCCGCGTCGGAGACGGATTGATCGACAAACGCCGGCAGGCAATCAAGTAATTGGGACAGCCGGTCGATGGTTTTGGCGACGTAGCGGACATTGTCGCCGATGTACTGCATCGGGGTATTGATCTCGTGCGCCACGCCGGCGGCAAGTTGCCCGACCGACTCCAATCGCCGTGACTGGTCCAGTTGTGCCTGGATGAATCGTTGGCGGGTGACATCGGTCGCGACGACCAACATCGCGGCCGATGCGGTATCACAGAGCGGAGAAATGCGAATGTCGAGCGTGCGTTTTCCACCACAGCGGTCAACGAATTGGATCTCGTCGTGCTGAGGGTTTTGCGAGGAATCGGCTTGCAACAGGATTTCCAGCTTGGCAGCGTCGGCCCAGGCGATGGGCAGTTCAGCCAGCGTGCGTCCGATCGCGTCGTCGGCCGTGATGTCGAATGTGTTTTCGGCATGCGGATTCCAACGCGTGATACGATGGTCTCGGTCCAGGCAGACCAGGATGCTGGAGATTGAGTCGATCAGCACTTCGGCGTTCTGGTGGGCCGACTCGAGTTTTGACTGTTGTGATGCGACCGTTTGGGTCAACTCGTTCAAAGCGTGGTGATGCTGATCCAGCAGTCGACGTTTTTCGCAAAGTGATGTCGCCAGTTGAACCGCCTCGATTTCATCGAAGGGTTTTTTCAAGACCAACAGTTTGTCGGTGCGACCGAGGCGCCGGGCGATTTCGCTCCAGCTGTGATCTGAAAAAGCGGTGCAGATCACGACTTGCAGATCGGGGTCGATTTCCCAGAGTCGCTGAATGGTTTGAACGCCATCCCACCCCGGCGGCATTCGCATGTCGACGAAGGCGGTGCCAAAATGGACGCCCCGTTGTTTGGCGTCTTGGACGATCTGGCATCCCTGGCGGCCTTGGCTGGCAAAGCTGAGCGCATAGCTTGGTGAGGGGGCCTGGGGCTCCGATTCCTCGCCGAACAACTCTGCGTCCAGCGCCATCAAGTCGTCGTGGGCAGACGACGTCGTAAAGATTTTCCTGAAGTCGTTGTGGATCGCTTCGTTGTCGTCGATCACCAGCAGATGTTCGACGCTCGTGTCTGCGGCACTCATGCGGTTTCTCCGGATTCGGAATGAATCAATGTTGTCGGATCGGCATCACGTTCCTGGTGGTCGCGTTTGTCGCACTGCGTGCGGCCTTTGATGGGAACCCGCAAGACGAATTGAGCGCCCGTTCCGATTCCCGCACTGGTTGCCGAAAGCCGTCCGCCGACTTCGGTTGCCGCGTTGGCGCTGCTGTGCAGACCGAAGCCGTGGCCGTGGACCTTGGTCGTGAACCCGTGTTGAAAGATCTTGCTGAGGTTGTCGGTTTGGATTCCGACGCCGTTGTCGGCCACTTCAAAGCAGACGTGATCGTGTTCGGTCCACGTTCGCAGCAGAATGGTCGGCTCGGGGACGCCCGCTTCCAACAGGGAATCCTTGGCGTTGCACACCAGGTTGATCAGGATTTGCAGGATCCGATGTTTGTCCGAGACCATCGTCGGATCGGGGTCCGCAAAATCTTCGATGACCTCGATCGCGTGCTTGTTCAACGATTCCTTGTTGGCCGTCAAGACGTCGCGAATCAGGTCTCTGGCGTAGAGTTCTTGTTGCAGTCCGGAGGTTTTCGCCATGGTTTGTTGCACGGCGATGATCTCTTTGATGTGTTCGATGTTTTTGGTCAGGTCGCTGAGTTCTCGATCGATGGACGATTGCTCGTGCCGCAGCGATTGAGAGACGACGACCAGGTATTTGGGAAGCTTTTGACCACGGGAGTCGTTTTGAACGAAATCCACAAACGACGATTCGTATTCGGAAATCAGGTCGGTCGCCTTTTCCAGGTTCTGTAGCGCGCTGTTGGAGAACTGTTTTCTGATGATCGACGCGGAAACGTTCACGCTGTTGAGGATATTGCCGACGTTATGAAGCACACCGGTGGCGACCTCGGCCATTCCGGCTTGACGCGAGGCGTCGACGATTTCCTGTTGCAGGACTTTGTTTTGCCGCTCGGCTTCGACGCGATCGGTGATGACAGTCTGGATGCTGATGAAACGCTGCGTGGTGTCGTTGTCGCCGGGAATCGGGCGCAATTCGATCGCCAACCAGAACGGCGTTCCGTCTTTGCGGTAACTGATGATTTCCGTGTTGAATGCCTGTCTCGTCTCGATGGCTCGACGCATGGCCGACAATGCCTGGGGGCAGGTTTGTTC
>NZ_JBFHKV010000453.1:0-6275 GCF_041595215.1 Stieleria sp.
GATGGAACCCGAATTGCGTCTGATGTCCGCCGATTTGCTGCTGCGACAAGACCGCAAACGCGAGGCTCTCGATGCAATTGATGCGTTGACCGTCTATGACCAGAACACGATGGCCGTTCGCGAATTCGCCGCGGCACGATTGGCCGCCGCGATCGGCGACCGCGACAGGGCGCAAATGGCGGCGCGGCGATTGTTCGGCGTTCGACTCAATACCGACGCACAGATTGAACTGGCCAAACTGATGCGAAAACTGGACATGCGCCAGCTCGCCTCTGATCTGGTCCGTCGCCTGCGCAGCCGCGGCGGCAGCAATACCGACCAGTTGCAATCGTTGATGACCTACTTCGTCGCGCAAGGCGAAAACGATCAAGCCGCCGAGGTGGCGATGGAGTTGCTGCGTCGCAGCGCCCCTTCACGCCGCACCGGCAACCGGTACACGACGACCAATCAAGTCCGACGTCGAAACGCCCTGCAAACGCTCTCGACGACGGGACGATTGACGTCGCTAATCACGGCGACCGAAGAAAAACTCGAAAAAGCCCCCAAGAGTCAACGGATCCGATCCGAGCTGGCCGAACTGTACGTGGCCGCCGGCAAAACGGCAAAATCGCAGGAGCTGCTCGGCGACATGGAACTGACCGACGTCAACAGCGCGCGAGCCCTGGAGTCAACCGCCGAGCAACTGGTGGCGGCCGGCAAAATGGATGAAGCCTGCGACGCCTATTTGAAGCTTTTGCGACGCAAACAAGATTCCTTCAACCAAAACTTTTACGAAATCAAACGCCCTTTCGATGCCCAACAACGACTCGGCGATCTGGCCGATTTGATGATCGAAGTCGGCGTGCAGAAGTTTACCGACCATCGTGTCTCGGAAATCTGCGGAGAATTGATTCGCGAGTCGAATGGTGTCGACAAGGCTCGCGCGCTTTTTTCAGCCATGCTCGACGTTCCAGCGACGTCCACCAATTCGATGTACTCGATGAGCAACATCATGGGGTCGGCCAGCAAGATTTTGACCGACCGGGATCTCGTGATGCGAACGGCGCGTTACATGATCGATGCGTCCGGTAACGGAAATTCATGGGGCACGCTTTTTAACGGCTATTCCACCAGCAGTGACGGCCGGCACAATAATGTGACGACCTACTTTGTCCGCCATGTCTCTCAAGACCAGGAAAATGTCGAAGCCGTCGAGCAGCTTTTGAGGACGAAGCTGCAAGAGAATGAAGATTGGCTCGAAGGCAAGGTCTGGCTCGCGCTGGTGTTGACGACGAACAAAGAATACGACGAAGCCAACGACTTGCTCGAACCCCTGGTCCAGAAAAAGCTAAATCCCCTACCGACGCACGATGTCCTCTGGCTGGTCGGCAGCTTGATCGATAGCCACCCGCCGATGCAGCCGCTGGCCGAACGGATCTATGAGTACGCGTTGGAAAACACGACCGATCGCAACAACCGCGACTTTAAATATTCCTTGAAGGGTCGGATCTGCAATTTCATGGCAGACATCGGCAACAACGCTCGTGCGCGTGAACTGGCGCTCGAAGCGATCGAGAATGCAAAAAGCACCCCGGGTCAACAGTACGGCAACCCCGAATACGAAGCCTATCAGAAGATCCAATCGACGCTGTCCATGATGGATTTCTTATCGAAAATCGACTATCCCACCGACGCCCTTCGGGTCGCTCGCGAATTCGACAAATCCCTGTTCGCGAAATCCGGCCGCTACCAATCGGGGCGCGAGGAGGAATTTGAAAAGAAGCAAAATGCCTTGCTAGAACAGGTTCGAGAACTGGGCGGGTTGGCAACCGTCAAGTCGATGGTCAACGAAACCACCGACGGCCCCAACGCCGTTGATTTTGCGATCACGCTGGGCGATCAACCGTTTACCGAACTCGCGGTGTCATCGCTGTGGATCGAAATGCTGGAGGATGCGGCGGATGATCCGAAGAACGCGGATTCGCTCAATGAGCTGGCCGATCAAATGAAAACACTCGTCGAGAAGCGTCCACTCGATGATACCGCCGCCGCCGCCCACGCCATCGTCTCTCATGTCGCCGGACGCCAACAACCGCTGCATGATCTGATCGACCGCTGGACCGGCGACTCACCCGACGCCCCCGAGGTCACGAATCATCGCCTACGGGGGCGGTTGCTGATGGCTCTGATGCTGCGAGCCGACCGCGAAACCTCTGACGACGAGGATACGATTTCGACACGAAAGAAGATTACGGAGTTGGATCTCGATTCCATTCCAGGCGCCAGCCAAGTCGAACAAACCTGTTTCATCGCCGCGTTGGGCAAACAGGCACTCGCGCGAAGTGACCGGGAAACCACGCAGCGGTTGTGGCAACGGGCGATTGGATTGGCAGCAAGCCAATGGATGTTGTTGGATCTATCACACGCGGCGATCGAAGCCGCGATGCCGGAGATCTCGGCATCCGCATTCGCCACGGCCGTGACGGCACCCGCCGGCCCGATCGAGATTGATGAATCGGAAGACACCTCGGCAAGCTCTTTGGGGCAGTTGCTCGGCAGCGCTCGCCCTCGACAAACCACCTCGTCGAATTCTTCAACCAACGATCTCGATCCAGACGAAGTCCGACTGGCACAACGCATTCTGGACCTCGATGAAGCCTGGCGGGTCAACAAGTTGTACACAAACTTCGTTTTCGACCCACTCGTTGAGTTGACGCTCGGAAAACCCGGCTCTCGAAAGCGAACGTTGTGCACACCGGTGTCGATCAAGGCGGATGATCGAATCGTCATCCATAGCGTTTTTGATCGACTGGCCCGCCGGGCAAGCTGGTCAAAACGCACGGACAAACTGATGGCGTTGCTGCCCGGCGATGATACAGAAACGCATCTTTTGGCCGGGCTGGTTCTGCTGCATGACAAACGGGGCGAAGCAGCACTGCCACGATACGAAGCCGTTGACACCACGGCACTCAACACGCTCCCTAAAGAATTGGTCATCCAATCGTTGCTGATGGCACTGCAGGACTCACACTGCCGCGAGCGTGCGATCGAGTTGGGGCTGGCGCTGATCGACCAGAACCGGCCGTCCCAGCGATACGCCAACATCGAACCGTTTGATACGTTGTCTTTGCACCTGGCCAAACAGGCTCTGGATCAAGGCATGAAGCAAGAGTATGTCGCCGCGTCGATCAACAGCTACCTTGAATTGACCGCGCACGACAACGAACGCTATAGCGGAATCAGCAGCCGCGTCACGCGACGTTTGAGCCAATTGGAAAAAGTCGCCCAGTTGTTGCTGCCCAAAGGACGACTCGATCAAGCGTTGACGTACCTGGCGATGCGTCAAAGCGGCTTCGCCCAAGGCTTCGACCGTGATAATGACTGGGTCGGTTGCTGGGCATTGGAATCGATTCAAGCCCTTCCGGATCGCAATGCGGCCTACCAGATCCTGGCCGATTGGACCTTCCAGGGCGATGGCCCGCTAAATTCGATCCGGACGTTAACCCGACGCGAACCGTTGCCGACCTGGATTCCCCCGTCGGTCGGTGGTTATTACCCGCCGTTTCCGCCCGTTCCTGATCTGTCGCTCCCGATCGCGACGAACTACTACTCGCTTGCTCGACTGGCGATGGAGATCGATGCGAAAGATGATCTTCTGAAACGATTGCAAAAAGCACAATCGGACGGGCGTGCCGGAGCCAACACGGCGATGGCAATCTGTCTTGCGGCGATGAAGCAACCCGTCGAACCGAACCTCCTGTTCGACATCACGACGCATCTGGATTCGATTCATCCGGGTGAAGGAACGCCGGCATCACAGGCACCGCTGGCGGAACTTCAACTCGCATCAATCTTGGCGGCCGACCCGACACACAAGGAGTTCTCCCAGAAGGTGACAAAGGCCCTAATCGGTCATACGCACACTCAATCACGCGGCTACTTGATGCCCTGGGTTGCGCGCTACGAACACGCGCGAGGCTGGGCGGAGACGTCGCCCCTGCGTTCGGCCGATGACCTGGCGCACTGGCTTCGCGCGACGCACGCCAGCGCCAAAGATTTTTCGGAAGGAAAAACGCCGCCGATCTGGGTGTCGGACGGCGACAATCAAGTCCATCATGTGTGTGGCTTTGGCAGCGACTTTCTGTGGTTCCGTTATCCGCTACAAGGCAATTTCACCTTTGAGGTCGAAACACGAGACGGCGGATGGAGAGAATCGGAACTGGTGTTTGACGGACTTCAGTTCGCCGCGCTGGCACACAACAAAAGTGTCTATGTGAAATCGCAAAACAGCAACGACTGGGTGCGTTTCTACTCCGACGCAACCAAACAAAACGAATTCAATCGTTGCAGCGTGACGCTGGATGACGAATCGCTCAGCTATCACGTCAACGACACGTTGATCTACCGTGAGCCTCGGAAAAACCATTCCCCCTGGATCGCGATGATGCTGGCCGGGGATAAACGCACCTCCGTCCGAAACATCAAGATCACCGGAGACCCCCAAATTCCTCGTCACGTGGACCTGATCCCCGATGACACGCTTCGGGGTTGGTCGGGACAGTATTTCGGCGCCAAACTGCCAACCGCTGACGTCAATCTGGACCAACACGACAAAGATGGAAATGCTCCCCAGCGTTATCGATCGGCACCCAAACCGGACCGGATTGCTGATCTTGCCTGGACGGTCCGAAACGGCGAACTGCAAAGCGGTAAGGTCCTGCCACAAAGTTTCAATGGACAGAACAGCATCCACTATGAACGTCCACTCGGTGATGGAGAAACGATCGCCTATGAGTTTTTCTATGACGCAGGAAAAACGGAAGCCCACCCCACGATCGGGCGGATTGCCTACATGATGCGGCCGACGGGTTTGCATTTGCACTGGATGAGCGCCCCACACACGGCATGGACGATTCCCAAAGGATTCGAAGTCCCCCTGCCCGGTGCGGAACCCAAGGCGTTGCCGTTAAAGGACTCGCAATGGAACCGAGTGGAATTGACACGCCGGGGAACCCGACTCGAAATCTTGCTGAACGGTGAATCGGTGTTTGACCAAGAACCACAAACGCAAGTCGGCGACATGGTGTTCGGTTTCTTCCACAACCGCGAACAGACATCGGCGCGGATCAGAAACGTTAGAATCAGCGGATCATGGCCCGAACAGGTTCCGGAGTCGCTCCTTTCGTTTCCCAGTCCTTCAAAGACCCAATGAATCGACACGCCGAATCGCTGGCCGAATCGCTTTCGGAGTTGTTTTGTGAAAACGTCGCTGTCAAACATCAGGAGTCTCGCGAACAGGACGGCGTGAAGTTCATTGTCGCGGAGATCAGTTATCGGACTTCCGGTTCCGATTCCCAGTCGTCAAAGCGCGTCCGTCAGACGGTGACCGTGCTGGACGAGGACATCAATGTCCCCCAATTCGCGTTGTTCCCACATTGGAAGGGGATCGCCGGAATGGTCTTTTCAGCCATCGGGGCGATGAACGATGTCAACTTCAACGACTCGCCAAAATTCTCCGCCGACTACATGCTCCATGCTTGGAATGAAAAGGCGGTCCGCATCCTGTTCACACCGGAGCTGCGTGAATACTTTTCCCGACACGCCGGATGGAGCGCGCGTGGTAACCGGAGTTGCATCGCCGTCTTCCAGCAGGGGCACGTCTGCAAGAGCGAGGAATTGGATGAATTCCTGAACGCCTCGGTCGAGATCTTTCGGCTGTTGCAAGCGGGCGAAAAGGAACTCGACCGACATCCCGAAATCAATCGTGAAGCCCAGGTTCAAGACGCCTATGCGGCCGCGGAAAACATGGGCGGAATCGCCGGGCGGATTCTCCGCAAGGAACTCGATCGGATCGCGTTGTCCGGCGACGAAGTCCAACAGTTTCTTGCCCAACCGGTCCCGCGACTCGATATCCCCGCCGGGATGCAACGCCAAGTGATTCCAGATGTGAAGATGCTGATTGCGATGGGAGTCGTGTTTTCTGTCGCCGGTGTTGTCGTCCCTGTCTTGATTTTTTTGGTGCTGCAAGGGAACGACCGTCTCTTCGCCATTCCCTTCGCCGCAATGTTCTTGCTTGCCGGCGGCCTGATGCTGTACTTTTCCATCCGGCACGGCAAGCGGAAACATCGGCTGCTTCGCCGAGGCACCGTCCAAACGGGCAGGATTGAGCGTGTCGAGCGGACCAACACGGAAATCAACAGTCGACGTCGCTACGTGCTGCATGTCAGCTACGACGTCGGCGGGCAGACGCGGCAAACGACCGCCAATGTTTATTCAGGGATCGAGCGGGCGAAATC
>NZ_JBFHKV010000454.1:0-6259 GCF_041595215.1 Stieleria sp.
CCCAAGTTCCGGTCGCCAACAGGCCGCCAACCCCAACGGGGTTGAACAGAGCAACACGGTTCGCCCGATTCACGCCGCGGTTTGCGCACCTCGGATTGTGCCGCGCCGTTTGTTGAACGCCGCTGGGGTTCCCCTGTCCTCTGCGCCCCCACCCGGAGTGCGCTTCGCGACTCCGGGCTTTGTTGTGGCACCGCTCTGCGGTGTGCACCACAGTGCGGTGCTTAGCCCAAAAGTCGCTCAGTAATACAATCGACGTCCCGAGCAGCGAGAGGAGAGCGTCTGAAGGCTGGACACCAACTGGAGGGGCGTCTACTCGCTTGACGCCAGGGCGTCGGCCAGACGCAGGGTTTCGGTGACCAGCAACTCGACGCGCGACTGGATGTCATCGTCGGCCAGTCGATCGCCTTCGAAGGATTCACCGGTCGCGTAGACGAACCGGGGCACGATGTGGCAGCGGAAATCCAGCATCAAGCTGTTGGCCAGCCCCATCGCGCTCATGTAGCTGCCGGCGCCACCGGCGGCCAGCATCATCGCGACGACCTTGCCGGTCCATTTTTTTCCCGTCAGCTCGACGGCATTCTTGATCGCCGCATTGACATCGAAGTTGTACACCGGGGACGCGATGAAGATCGCATCGGCCGTTTCGATCAGGTGTCCCAGATCCACGACTTTGGGATGACCATAGGCGGCCGCACCGTCGCAGAACGGCAGCGGCGTTGCGGAGAGGTCGAACCAGGCGACGTCTCGATGAGCGGCTTCGAGTCGCTCTCGGCAGGCGTTGGCAAGAATACGGCTGCGACTGCCAGGGTTCAAACTGGCGCTCAAGACCAAGATCATGATGGCGAAGTCCTGGGGGGCGAGGCGGATGACTTCGCGAATCGTAGTTCAGGGAGGCCGCTAGCAGCAACCCGACAAGTCGTCGCTGTCCATGCCCAGGCGGTGTTTCAGCGTGTTGAACTTGTCGAAATAGGCTTCGCTGCTGCTGTGGACATGTTCCGCTTCGGTGATGAACTTGATGTTTTCATCCGGATAGACGTCCGCCGAAATCAGCGTTTGTTCAAATTGTTCCAGTGGTCGCCCGTAGATGATCATCAACTTGTGTTCGTCCAGCTGGACCTCTTGCCGTCGTCCCGGGTTGATCACTGCGATCCCGGTGCAACCGTCGTTGAGCAGCAGGTCTTCGTGATCGAGCAGAATGCTTTTCAGGACGGGCACATCGATGTGCTCGCGATAGAGATCTTGCTGATGCGGGGCGAAGTGGTGGCTGGTTTCCAGCACCACATCGACGACGGGGCCGAGCCGGTCGATCAGATCCAGGAACAGGTCCATGATTCGATGCCGCGTCGCGGCGGCCATGATGACCGGCGTGCGAATCTGACTGTTGTCGTCGACGTATTCGTCAAATCGGAATCCCTGGCGTGGCACGACTTGCAGATCGTACGAGGGGCGAATCGCATCGGTCAGGTCAAAGGCACCGTAGGTGTCGATGCCCATATGCGTTTGCAGTTCCTCCTCCGTCAACGCTTCAAAGCTGCCCGGTGTGAAGATCGACCCTGTGTCTTCGACGGTGTTGTTACGGAGGATGCGTTTCAAAAAGCCCATGTCAGGCGGTCCGGTTCTTGGCGCGGGGGGATTGTTCACGGGAATGTTGGAGATCGGGCGAAAGCAAGCTGCCGCTCGGTCTACAGCCAACGCTAGGTCATGTGATGGACCGGGCGCATCGTTTCGCCAATCCGGAAATCCCGCCCCATGAAATCGTTGAGGCATGTTCGGATCAGGCGGATCAACCGGATCGACCCCTGCGATCGAACTCCTTCGCAAGGGCGGAAGGCGTTGTCCAGAGGCAACATTTCAAGGCGCTCGATGTGGACCCGGGGCAATTGATGTTGCGTCTGTGCCATAGGGAGCGATCGCCGGATATAGTGCAGGGCAGCGATGACTCGTCGCGAACCGTTCTTTTTCAGTGAAATCCGATGACACGTGTCTTGAATTTGCCCTGGTTGGTCCGTCTGTTTGGTTGTCTGTGCGTCGCGTCTCTGTGCGTCGCCTCGGGGTGCGGCGATTTGATTCCGCCGCGGCCGCCGATCGGGCCACCCGCTGCGCCGACCGCCGAGTCGGAGGACTCCGTCGCGTCGGATGCTGATGCGGTCGCCAGCGAGGACCAACCCCTGCAAGAGTCGTTCGAGGGGGACTGGGAAGCATGGTACGTCTACCGATTCGGCAGCCAAGTCGTGGGCGTGAGCGAAATCAAAGCGGCCGCGCGGATCGACGGCGAGCAGTTCGCCGCTGCGACCGAAGTGGAATACAGTCGCATCGAACGCTTGGTGTTTCGAACCGGCAAGGCGTCCTTTGTTCGCCGAATCACGCTGACGAGTGTCGAGTCGGTTGACGGTGCGCTGGAAAGTTTCCAAAGCGAAGTTCACGCCGGCCCGATCTCGTCGACCGCACGCGGGACACGCGGTCCGCAGAAGCTGGCAATTGAATTGTCGAGCGGCTCGGGACAGGAAACACGTCAACTCGATTGGTCGGCCGAGACGCGAGGGTTGTTCGCCTTGGAACAGACGCTGCGGCGACGTGGGATCGAAACGGGCCAGACCCGCCGCTTGCCAGTCCTGATGCCTGCGCTGCAATCGGTCGGGGTGATCGAATTGCATTGCACCGGCGACGCGTCGGTTCCGATGTTCGACGGCACCTATCGAACGCTTCGCGAAGTGGATGTGTCGACGTTTCAGGACGGTCAACCGGTCGATTCGCTGGTCGTCTGGATCGACGAGCAGGGCGTGATCCAGAAAACATTGCACCTCGGATTGCGGCTGGAATCGTTTCGGACCGATCGGGCGTCGGCCGAGGAACTCTTCCGTCGGCCTGACGATCGGCGAGTCCAGTTCAGTGTGACCGGCTCGCTACGGGCGGATGCCGATCCCACGGAGGTTGCGTTTGTCGTCAGCGACCCATCGCGATCGACCTCCGCGGACGATTCTGGTGAAACCCGCCCAGCCGATGCTGACCCGGCTAACGTGTTGCCGCTGCCGGCGGTTGCCGGGCAATCGGTAAAGCGCAGCGGCGATGTGGTGCAGGTGATGGTTTCGACGCGGGCGAAAACGCCGACGGGATTTGACGCGGACCGTTCGGTCGCCGAACCGATCGATACCGCCGCGACGCAGTGGATCGATCTCGGGCATCCGTCGGTGACCCGCATGGCCGGTGCGATCGGCGAGTTACCGATCCGGGACTTGGCGGAGCAATTGGCGCGTCTGGCGCAGAATGATTTGTCGCTGATCCCCCAAGGAGAGCTGCGGCCGGCGTCGGCGATCATTCGCAGCGGGCAGGGCGGACAGATGGATCACGCCGTGTTGATCGCGGCCTTGTTGCGTGCCAGACAAATCCCCGCCCGGGTCGTGTTTGGACTCTCGCGTTCCGAAGCGACGGAAAGTGCCACCGAGAATCGCGTCACGATGCATCTGGCCGCCTGGGTGGTGGCGTCGATCGAAGGGCGATGGGTTTCGATCGATCCGATGACGTCCCAGATCGACCGCGCCGATCAATTGTGTCTCAGCCGACCGGCCGGGGACGCCGATTTGAATGTGGTACTCGCGCAGGTCTTTCGCCGGCTGGGTGAGATCAACGTCGAAATCCGCGGTGCCAGTTACGGAGACTGACGGAGCCGTCGCGGGAAACAGGTAAGAAGATTTCAGAGGTAAGAAAATGGTGAAATGCTTCATCCCTTCGATTTGACCAATCTTCCTACCTTCAAAATTTTCCTACCCCACGACTCAGTCAACGAGCCCTGTTGCACCGGTGGGGAACAGCAGAATGATGGAGACGCGTTGTCGGGCGCCAAGTGACTGATCCCACAACGAACCCGCCCCGCTGGAGCTTCGTTCGTCTTATTGCTGTTGCTGTTGCTGCTCCAAATGGATTGCGACGGCTTCCAGCAGCGGATCGATCGTTTGGTTTTGGATGCGGTGGGGCGGTTTCCAGGGGAACCATTGGAATCCCGGGTGTTCGGTCAGGGTCGGTGTAAAGACCGCGTCAACCCAGCCGAGCAGGTAGACGACGGTCTTGTGAAAGATTTGGTCGCCGTGGCGTTTGTATTGAACCGGATAGCTCAATTCGAAACGAAAGTCGGGATCGATCTGAACGGAGTCGGTGGAGATCCCCGTTTCTTCTTCGGTTTCGCGGATCGCCGTTTGCAGATCGGATTCACCGGGATCGCAATGTCCTTTGGGCAAGTCCCAGCGGTCGTGATGACGCATCAGCAAGAATTGTCTCGGCTGAGCTCGCGTGACCAGCAACATGCCGGCGGCCCGTTTGGTCGGTGATGCGATCGGGTCTGTCATGGATTTCGGTTTTGCGGTTTCTTTGACACAGCGGACTTGTCGCCGGGGCGAATCGCCTTAAAAAGAACGGCGACAGGATTAGAACGAACTTGAGCGGGTGGGACATGAAAATCTATACGCGAACCGGTGACGCCGGGAGCACGGGTCTGTTCGGGGGGCCTCGGGTCTCCAAAGACGATGCCCGGATCGAGGCCTACGGAACGGTGGACGAACTCAATGCGGCGTTGGGCTGTGTGCGTTCGCTCGGCGAGGGCGGGGTGAGTGAAGGCGTCGATGAGCAGCTGGAGCTGATTCAGCGGGAGCTGTTCTCGATCGGTGCTGAGCTGGCGACTCCGAACCCCGACGAGCACGACCTGCGGGTGATCGGGACGACCCATGTCGCCCGCATTGAAGCGTGGATCGACGAGCACGAGAGCGGGCTGAGTCCCCTGAAGCAGTTTATTCTGCCGGGCGGGACCCAGGCCGCATCGATGTTGCATCTGGCCCGGGCGGTCTGTCGCCGCGCCGAACGCCGCGTGGTGACGCTGGGCGATCAGCAGGGGGTCAAGATTTCTGATGCGGTGATCGTCTACCTGAATCGGCTCAGCGATTATCTGTTTGTGCTCTCACGTGAAGTGAATTCGCAGGCGGGGATCGCCGACGTGCCCTGGCAGCGGCCGGTTTGACGATCAGCCGGCATCGGGTGATGCCGGCTCTGGGTTGATACCCGCTGGATGGAGTTCGGCTGACGAGTGTACAATGCAACCGACAGTAGGCTGCCGGGATTCACTTGGCGGCACGAGTACGACCTCAGTTCACCCTATGGGACTGGATTTCCAGCCGCATCCTCCGAGGCATAAACGTGAAAAAAGTTGAAGGCATCGTTCGGCACTTCAAATTGGAAGATGTCAAAAACGCGTTGACGGACCAGGGCATCCACGGGATGACGGTCAGCGAGGTACGAGGATTCGGTCGGCAAAAAGGCCACACGGAGATTTATCGGGGCACGGAATACGCGATCGATTTTGTCCCCAAAGTCAAGATCGAGGTGGTTTGTACGGACGAGAACCTGCAAACGGTCGTCGACACGATTTTGCAAACCGCCCAAACCGGGCAAATCGGTGACGGCAAAATCTTCGTCACCAATCTGGAAGATTCGATCCGCATCCGAACCGGTGAGCGGGGCGAAGAAGCACTCTAAACGCGGGTGCGGCCTGCCAGGCGATTCTCCTGCGGTGCATTTCGGGTTCCAGCTCCGTGGCCGGGGTCGCCGGCCCTGGGGAGGACTGATTTCGCTCACCCCAATCTCGGCGAACCCTCCGACGCCGGCATTCTTGGACCCTAGGCGGCGTGTTCGTGATGGCTGGTTCTTCGCTCTCGGATGTTGTTCTACGCGGCCGCGCGATCCTACGCGAGGGACGTGAGCGATGCCGCCGTCAGCATGACGCCGGGTCCCGCGGCACCCAGGTTTCCACGCTCGTCAGCGACCTCTATGACGACTTGGTGCTGGAAGTTTGGAATCAGGCTTGTGCCGATCATTTTGGTGGAGAAACGCCGGCGGGGGTCGCGTTGGTCGCCCACGGTGGTTTCGGCCGTCGCGATCTGGCGCCGTATTCGGATGCCGATCTGATGCTGATTGTCCGCGGGCGTTCAACCGCGGTCGCCGAAAAGCTGGCCCAATCGCTGACACGCGATTTGGTCGACATCGGGCTGGACGTCGGGTTCTCGTTGCGGACGCCCCGCGAAGCCTGTTCGTTGTCCTGGTCCGACCCGGTCATCTTTACCTCGCTGACCGAATCGCGATTCCTTGCCGGCAGCTTGAAGGTGTTCAAGCGTTTCTTCCAATCGCTGCGACACGGAGCGGTTCGTCGTGGCGGACGTCTGGTTCGCGATCTGATCGAAGCGCGACGCGAAGAACGCAACAAGTGGGGTGACACCAA
>NZ_JBFHKV010000455.1:0-6258 GCF_041595215.1 Stieleria sp.
ACTCGCACACTTCGGCGTGCGGAATCGCACTGGTGGGCGTCGAAGAGACGTATCCCCGCACCGACAGTCCGCCTGCCGCACGTTCGGCTCCCGGCACTACGTTTGCAGTGAATTGCATCGCAAGATGAAACGCCGCAACAGGGGAACAAGCGATGAGATCCCGCCACAGCCGAGAGGCGCCAACGAGACGACTTCAACAGCGAAAGTTTTTCAACGATGTGGAGGATGCGATTGTCGATCGTCTACACGCCGAAGCCCACAGCGAAGGAGCACGCGACGACTTGGCGCGTCAAACGGGAATTTCGGATGCGTCGCTGTTGAGCGAACTGACGGAACTGGGGTTCACCACGCGGACGTTGATCGCCTTGCGGTTGATTCCGCTTGTTCTGGTCGCTTGGGCCGATCACCGCGTCGACAGCGGTGAGCGACAAGCGGTGTTGGACGCGGCCTCGACGCTCGGGATCCGACCGGAGAGCGAAGCCTACATGATGCTGGATCATTGGTTGCGCGAGGTTCCGCCTCGTGAGAGCGTTGACGCGTGGAAACGCTACATGCGTGACGCGATGGGCCGATTGAGTCAACGCGCCCGAGCTAAATTAGCCACGTTCTTTCGAACACAGATGACGGCGATCGCCAAAGCATCCGGCGGTCAGTTCGGATTCGGAAAGGTGTCCGGCAAAGAACGCCAAGTGATTGACGGGTTTATGAACACGCTGTGTCACTAGACCTTCGTCGTGTAGGAGGTCAGTGCCTTCATGTAGTTGGCGCGTTTGAGCCCCTCGGGGTTGGAGCAATTGTCCATGCTCATGCTGCCCTTGAGTTGTTCGACCGAGAAGTAGCCGTTCTCGTCCATCCACTGAACCAACTCGTTGCGCATGACCGGTAGGTGGTCGATCCCATGCTTGAGCAAGGTCGAGGCGATCATCACGGCGTCGGCCCCGACCAGCAACGCCTTGGCGGCATCGAGTCCCGAGTGCACGCCGCCGGTGGCCGCGATCGACGCTTGGATCCGGTCTCTCAGGATCGCGATCCAACGCAAGGCCAGACGCAATTCTTCGGGCTGGCTAAGTTGTAGTGCCGGCACAAATTCAAGCGTCTCCAGATCGATCTCCGGCGAGAGGAATCGGTTGAACAGCACCAATCCCGCGGCACCGGATTCGACCAGGTCACTGCCAAACGTGGCCGGTGAGGAAAAGAACGGCCCCATTTTGACGGCCAACGGGATTCGCAGTTGTTCGCGGACCGACAAAACCAACTCGCGGTAGTGTCGTTCGACATCGGAGGAGGAGACGCTGGGGTCGGTGGGCACCAAATAGATGTTCAATTCCAGCGCATCAGCGCCAGCCTGCTCCATCAATTCGCCGTAGTATTTCCAACCGCCGCTGCTGAATCCGTTCAAACTGGCGATCACGGGGATGCAAAGACTCTCCTTGGCGTCACGGATCAGTTGCAAGTATTCTTCCGGCCCGGTGTTGTAGCGTTCCAAATCAGGAAAGAAACTCAACGACTCAGCCATCGAATCCGATTGATAGGCATTCAACTGTTCGAACTGCTCTCGTTCGTGTTCGATTTGCTCTTCGAATAGTGACGGCAGCACGACCGCCGCGGCGCCGGCTCGCTCCAGATGCAACAGCGATTCGACGCTGCCGGTGAGCGGGCTGGCCGAGGCGATGAAGGGGTTCTTGAGCTCAAGCCCCAGATAGCTGGTGGAAAGGTCGATGTTGGTCATGGAAAGAAATCCGTGCGTCGGGTCGGTCTTTGGTTGAGTTGGTTGGTCGTCAAACGGATGAGTCGTGTCGGGCATGCGATGCATGCCATCAGTTGTCAGCCGTGTAAGTCATGCTGTGCATGCCATCAGTCGTCAGGCACCGCCTACGCCGCATCGGCGATGACAGGCTGGAAGCCTCTCCCGACTTCAGCACCTCGGGGTTCTAAACATCGGTTTGTTGCAGGTCGGGATTGTCTCGCTCGACGCCGGCCAATTGTTGGTAATAGTGCCAGGTGTCGTCGATGTCTTTCTGAGCAAGTTCCATCAGTTCACGCGCTCGTTCCGGTTTGGATCGGGCGAGCATGGCGAACCGAGCTTCCTGCATCGCAACTTCCTTGAACGGCTTGGAGGGTTTGCGGCTGTCCAGGTGGAAGGGGTGCTCACCGGCATGGGCATCACGGGGGTCGTAGCGATACAACGGCCAGAACCCGCTGCGGACCAAGTCGCGTTGATGGGTCATGGCGGTGGACATATCAATTCCGTGCGCGATGCAGTGGCTGTAGGCGAGCAGCAGCGACGGGCCGTCGTAGGATTCCGCTTCCTGGACCGCACGAAGCGTTTGGGCGGGGTTAGCCCCCATCGCGATCTGAGCGACATAGACGCTGCCATAGGCGACGGCCATCGCGCCCAAGTCTTTGCGATGCACGTTGCGGCCGTCGGCGGCAAACTTGGCCGTCGCGGCGCGCGGCGTCGCTTTGGACGCCTGCCCGCCGGTGTTGGAATAAACACCGGTATCGAGCACGATGATGTTGACGTTGCGTCCGGAGGCGAGCACATGGTCCAGCCCGCCATAGCCGATGTCGTACGCCCAACCATCACCACCGACGATCCACACACTTCGCTCGACCAGCGAATCGGCGATTGCGGCCAATTCCAACGCCGGTTGAGAACCGAGTGACGCCAATCGTTGTTTCAGTTGATCGATTCGATCGCGTTGATCCTGGATCTCCGCTTCACCGCGTTGCTTGGAATCGAGGATGGCGCCAGCCAGCGTCCCATCGACCTGGTCACTCAATTGGGTGAGCAAGGCGCGGGCGCGTTCACGTTTGCCGTCCAGCCCCAACCGCATCCCGAGTCCGAATTCGGCGTTGTCTTCGAACAGCGAATTGGACCACGCGGGGCCTCGCCCTTGCGCATTGGTCGACCAAGGCGTGGTGGGCAGATTGCCGCCATAAATTGACGAGCAACCGGTCGCGTTGGCGACAACCATTCGGTCGCCGAACAGCTGCGACAACAATTTCAAGTATGGCGTCTCGCCACAGCCACCGCAGGCACCGGAGTACTCGAACAGGGGCAGCATCAGCTGAGCGTCCTTGACCTTGGTCGTATTCAAGGTCGTCCGGTCGGGATCGGGGAGCTGGTCAAAGAACCCGAATCGCTCGCGTTCGCGCTCAAGATGCTCACTCTTGGGCAGCATGTCGATCGCCTTGTGCTTGACGACCTCCTTGCTCTTGGCCGGGCAGACGTCGACGCAGACACCACAACCGGTGCAGTCCTCGGGGGCAACCTGAATGGTCAGCGCCGCCAGTCCGTTGCCGCCGGCCGCGATCCGCACGGGAAACGCCTCCGGTGCCTGATCGAGCAAGGCTTCGTCGAATCGTTTGGTGCGAATCGCCGCGTGTGGGCAAACCATCGCGCAGAGGCCGCATTCGATGCACAGGTCGGCATCCCAAATCGGGATCTGATCGGCAATGTTTCGCTTTTCGTACTGCGCCGTTCCGGTCGGGAAGGTTCCGTCGACGGGCAGGGCGCTGACCGGCAGCAAATCTCCCTTGCCGGCGATCATCATGCCGGTGACACGCTGGACGAAGTCGGGCGAATCGAGGGGCACCGGCGGCAGCAAGTGCACCGTGCTGGACGGCTTGTCGGGCACCGTGACTTTTTGGATCGATGCGGTCGAAGCGGCGATCGCGGCGAGGTTTCGCTCGACGACGACCGGCCCCCGTTTGCCGTACGTGTTGCGCACTGCTTCCTGCATGTGCTGCATCGCCTCGTCCATCGGCAGGACACCTGACAAGGCAAAGAAGCACGTCTGCATGACGGTGTTGATCCGCCCGCCCAGTTCGTTTTCTCTGGCAATCGTGCCGGCATCGATGACGTAGAACTGCAGGTTCTTGTCGATGATTTGCCGTTGGATTTCCTCTGGCAGATGATCCCACACGGCTTCGGCATCGTAGGGACAATTCAATAGGAATGTCGCGCCGGGTGCCGCGATTTCCAACACGTCGCGTTGCTGCAAGAAATTGAATTGATGGCAGGCGACAAAGTTGGCTTGACGAATCAGGTAGGTCGATTCGATCGGCTCGGGGCTGAAACGCAAATGCGAAACCGTCACCGCACCGGCCTTCTTGGAATCGTAGACGAAGTAGCCTTGCGTGTGCAGCGGCGTGTTTTCGCCGAGGATCTTGACCGTGTTTTTATTCGCCCCTACGGTGCCGTCGCTGCCGAGTCCGTAGAACACGGCGCGGGTGACGTGTTCGGGTTCGTCGTAGTCCGCTTCGTCCCACGTCAGACTTTGCAACGTCACGTCGTCGTGGATTCCGATCGTAAAGTGTTGTTTCGGTGCCTCAGCGGCCAATTCTCTCACGACCGCCATCGCCATCGCGGGAGTGAACTCTTTGCTGGACAGTCCATAGCGTCCGCCGATGACTCGGGGGATCGGAACCGAACGACTCCACCAAGCCTGCGTGACCGCCGTGACGACATCTTGGTAGAGCGGTTCCCCGACGGCCCCCGGTTCCTTGGTGCGATCGAGCACCGCAATCTGCTTGACCGAATCGGGCAACGTGTCGATGAACCGATCGACATCGAAGGGTCGGAACGCCCGGACCTTCAACAGACCGACTCGACCTCCGTCGCGGTTGAGTGCGTTGACGGCTTCTTCGGCCGCACCGCATCCCGAACCCATCATCACCAGAATGTGTTCGGCGTCGGCCGCACCGACGTAGTCGAACAACTTGTACTGACGGCCGGTCAGTTCGGCAAAGCGATCCATTTCCTGCTGCAGGATATCCGGCATGGCGTCATAGAACGGATTGACCGCTTCGCGAGCCTGGAAGAAGACGTCGGGGTTTTGTGCCGTCCCGCGCAGCACCGGTCGGTCGGGATCGAGGCTGCGTTCCCGGTGCTGCAGCACCAAGTCGGTGTCGATCATTTGCTCGACCGTGGCCGGATCGATCAATCGGATCTTGTTGATTTCATGCGAGGTTCGAAAACCATCAAAGAAGTGCAGCAGCGGAACACGAGCGCGGAGAGTGGCCGCTTGGGCGACCAACGCCAAGTCGTGTGCTTCCTGGACTGACGACGAGGCCAACAATCCGTACCCGGTCGTGCGTGCGGCCATCACATCGCTATGGTCGCCGAAGATCGACAAGGCGTGGGTGGCGAGGCTGCGTGCGGCGACATGGATCACCGAGGGAGTCAATTCGCCGGCGATCTTGAACATGTTGGGCAGCATCAACAACAGACCTTGCGATGCCGTGAAGGTGGTCGTCAGCGCGCCGGCTTGGAGTGATCCGTGCAGCGCACCGGCCGCGCCGCCCTCGCTTTGCATTTCAACGACTTGTGGGATCGTGGACCACGCATTGGGGAGACCGGCTGCCGACCAGCCGTCGGCGAATTCTCCCATCGGCGTCGCCGGCGTGATGGGATAGATGGCGATGACTTCGTTGGTTGCATAGGCGACTCTTGCAACCGCTTCGTTACCGTCCAGGGTGGCGAACTTGTCTTGCACTTCAAAAGCTCCTGCTGATGCTTAAAATTGAACAGGAGTCCAAGGAGCAAATGCCGGACCGCGAGAAAGGCGCGCGGCTGGGCACACTTGTGACGGACCCGATCATTCATCCAACCTGAAGAACGGTGGGGTTCCCCCGCATCGACGCGACGCAAGGGTTTCCGAAGGAGTGGGCTTCGGTGGCACACATCAGGGCAGGAGGGCACGGAACTCACGGCCAACCAACGCGGGCGCGAACCGGCTGATGGCGAATGGCGATCAGCCGTTGCCAACAAACGGATTTTTTATTGTTAGCGGTCGGGCGCGAGCCCGCCGGTCTTTCAGGGTGGTACCACGCCGCGACCGGACGGCTCGCGCCGTTCCGCTAGCACCTGCCGTTGCCAACGTCGGGGGCGATGGGCTCGGCAATCTCGCTTCAGAGCGTCGAGGACGTGGGGGCTTCCTTGCGGACCAGTTCACCGATCTCTTCGAACTCCTCGCTGAGCAGACTGAGGACATCGTCCAGCGTGACCAAACCGACCAACTGGCCGGCGTCGTCGACGACGGGAAGCCGGCGGTGGGCGCCGCGGCGCATGATCGCGATCGCCGCCTCGATCGGCGTGTTCTCGGTCACGCTTTCAGGCAACTTGCTCATCACCACCTCCAACTCCGTCATGGTGGGATCGAGCCCCTTGGCAACGACGCAGAGCGCCAAGTCGCGATCGGTCACGATTCCGATCGGGCTTTGGTTTTGATCGAGAACGACCAGCGTTCCGAC
>NZ_JBFHKV010000456.1:0-6256 GCF_041595215.1 Stieleria sp.
CACCCGATTCCCCGACGATGCGCCCGCGTCGATGGGGGCAACCCATGCGGTGCTGCGCATCGGTGATCAGAAGCTTGAGAAACAGCTCCGTGAACACGACAGGTCGGTCACGTTCGAAACGGAGCTTCCCGCCGGCCCGGCCATCTTGCAAAGCTGGCTCAGTGACGACGACGGCACGGTTCGTGGAGCCTATTTCGTGAAAGTGGAAAAGCGGTGAACCCCGCCTTGCGTCAGGCCCCCCACTGCGACGATTGCACCGAGTTAAAAACCAGCGGTGATGTCTTCTTCCGAGTGACTAGCCGCAACGCTTAGCGTAAGCGACGGCCGATCAATGACTACCTTACATTGCGCCGCTGCCGCCGCCAGTGTCGACTAGCGCGACGTGGTAGACTGCTGAAAAGCCTTAGACCACCTGAAGTATTGGGTCGAGTGAATGCCTTCAGCCACAACGCTAAAACTGAGACCGTTTCGAGCGGAAGACGCGGAGGCGTGTTTGGCCTTGTTCCGCGATTGCGTTCACCGCGTCAACTCTCGCGACTACACGCAAGCACAAATCGATGCCTGGGCGCCGCGGACGATCGATCTGGAAGCCTGGCGCTGTCGCTTTGACGATCGGTTGGCGTATGTCGCGGTTGAAGGTGACCGCATCGTTGGCTTCACCGACATGACTCGCGCCGGACACCTTGACCGCTTGTTCGTGTCGGCCGACCATCAGGGCCGTGGCATCGCTCGCCGGCTCGTCGAACGACTTCTGAGCGACGCCGCAGACCACTCGATCGATGAAATCACGACCGAAGCCAGCATCACCGCGAGACCATTCTTCGAACGGATGGGATTCAGCGTCGTGCGGGAACAAACGGTTGAGTGCCACGGAGTCCAATTGACGAATTATCGGATGCGGCGATCGATGCAAGCCGATGCGAAAGACCTGGCAACCGAGTCAGCGAGAAAAGTGATACGAGTAGCATCGGCGAGGAGAAAGAGTTGACAAAACGAGAGATGGATCAAAAAGCGGCGATCATGATTGTCATCGAACATCTTGGCGACATCCCGGCTGGCACCAAGTGTTCCGCGGTCTTCTTCGACACCGAAAGGATTCGCCGTGAAAAAGAATTCCACGCCAAGCTGTACAGCCAAAACGGCGTCCGAGATCCGGAAATCCTGCGGGCGATGGTCGCCGCGAATGTGCCCGACGATCCTTATTGGCTGGTCTCACTGAAACCCGGCGATGGTGCGCCCGGCAACGTCACTCGTTTACACAGAGTCGACGACCGAACCGGGAAGGTGCTCGGCGATCCGGCGTAGGTGCCAGGTCCGCAGGCAAGGCGTTGAACGGGTAAGGAACACGAATGGTGTGGGTCGGTTCAAACTGTGCCCTTCGAGGAATCATTAAACTGATGCGGAAACGGCAGAGAAACATTCTACGGCGCACGAGAGAGCAACAATGACGTGGTTCGAGCGACTGACGGGAATCGACGAGCAATCGCCTGAACAGATCCGCCACAAACTGCGGGTCGAAGGGTCAGACATCGTTTGCCCAAACGGCAAACGGATCGCGTTCGGACGACTGGAAACACCCCAACTGTCAGAACTTCGACGTTCGGTCGCTACGCTGGAACTCAAACCGAAACGATCCACTCTCGGCGAAGTCGTCGGCGATGTTCGCGAAATGCACGCCGACCCGGCCAATGCGGATGCGCTGTTTCAGGTCGCCTCGCAGTTCAATCTGTTGGAAATGACCAGCCCCCATGTCACGCCTGAAAGAGGCGTCGGTATTTACGAAAACGACCACACGCAAGGGCCGGCTTGCGCGATCGCCTGCGGAGCCGGCACGATCTACCGCAATTACTTTGCCAACGTCGATGGACAGATCGGGCAAACCGCCGACAAGCAAATCGACTGCTCTGCTGACCTCGGCCGCGAACTCGGCAACACCGATGAGCGTCTGTGGACCATGCGGAACGGTTATCTGTTTCCAACCGATGCTGGACTCGACGAGATTTCGACAAAGCTTCAGTCGATGACTGAGGACAACCAGGATCGGCTGCGTGGCGAGTTGCGGATCGGCCTTCAATGGCAAGCGGGCGTCACGCTCGCCGGTGCCCGCCACAACGTCAGCCAGGCCTATTGCTCCGCGCTGCCCGTTGCCTATGGCAGTCAGGCTAAAACGCAATGGGCAGACTTCGCCCGATTGGTTCTGGATGCCGCGTACGAAGCGACCTTTGCCGCGGCGGTGATCAATGGGGCCGATACCGGTGCCAACACAGTTTTCCTCACATTGCTTGGTGGCGGCGTCTTCGGAAATGACGATGCCTGGATCACCGCCGCGATTGAAAGAGCTTTCAAGATCTACGCCGACCGAGGTCTCGACTTACGAATCGTTTCCTACAGCCGCACCAAAACCGCCGTCACCGATCTAATCCAACGGATCAAGGACGCAGATGCAGCGTCGTAGACCCGCTTCGCAAGCCGATCCGTATCGGCCTTGCATGCCTTCAGTATCGATAGTCGGCACCGTCGCGACTGAGTTGGCATTCACTGTCGATCGATCGTCGGAAAGTAATCGACAGTCGAACAACGAACACTGGTCGAAGTTCCTGGCGGGATCACTCCAGGCCACACCGCACAAGCAGGAACCAACAGGCCGCCCTCGTACAGGGTGTGCTTGTGCCCTTTGAAAGGCCCAGCCGATGCCACGCCTTTTTTGGTCAGTGAATCTGCAGGCCCATTGTCGCTGCAAAAGAACACGACCGTGGACTCCGCCAAATCAAGCTCCTCGAGCTTGATTCGGAGCCGTCCAATTTGTTCGTCCATTGCGGTAATGCACCCATAAAGATTCTGCCGAGCGGTCCCGCGGTTTTTGTAAAGCTCGCGGTATTCCGGCCCCGCGACGACAGGTTCATGGGGTGCGTGAAACCAAACCGCAGCGAAGAAGGGCTGATCCTTGCTTGCTTCGATAAACGGCAGCACGCGATCCATGATGACGCGGCTATCGTCACCCGCCATGTTATCGGTGACTTGGACGCCATCTTGTACATAGGGCGCGCCGCCTTTCCACAGTTCGCCCGGCTTGCTACCCCAACTGGACCAATTCTCGGGTGTGACCGTCGGATCCCATGTCGGAACCGCGCTGGTCGTTGCGAAATGGGTGTCGAAACCATGCTGTGACGGAGGCGAATAGAATCCTCGTGCCCCGGCGTCCGATTCCTTGACCCAACCGAGATGCCACTTGCCAAAGAATCCGGTTCGATAGCCTTTCGATTTCAGCACCTCGGCGATCGTGATCTCACCGACTCGCATGCCCGCCGTGTGAGCGGCCAGAACGCCAAACCGAAATGGATATCGCCCGGTCAGACAACTTCCGCGAGTCGGCGAACAGAGCGGCGCCGCCGCGTAGAAGCGATCAAACCGAACACCTTCGGCAGCCATCGCATCCAAATGGGGTGTCTTGATGCCATCGTTGCCGTTGAAACCAACGTCGCCCCATCCCTGGTCGTCGCTCATCAGCAAGATGACATTCGGCCTGTCCCGTTCCTCGGCCGATAGTGGCAGAGCGGCCAGTGCAACAAGGCACGAGACAATGATGGGCGTTAGGTTCATCACGTTTCCTGAAAATCGACGGGGTTGATTCTTTGCTGAGAGCCATCGCGACGCAAACTTCTTGCGGTTCGACTCGAACGCACTCGGCGGTACTGTCGTTCGGGTCGAAGCGGAACCGTCATTCTCCTCGCTGGATGAAACCTTCAACATCTTCAAGGTGAATCTCCTTCCTTGCATCCGCAGCCCGAGTCTCCAACTCCACATTAACGAACTCGATGTTCTTCGCATGCCGAAGGTAGGCTCCCCACGATGGCAGAACGCCGAAGAAAAACTGCTCTGGATAGCGATCAATGTCTTCCGGCACCTCACGTTTTGCGTCTTCCGTTGATCCATGCCCCGGAAACGAGATCTTGACGTTCTCCAATCTGACATTCTCGACGTAGTGACCGGGAATCCCGGTGATCATGATGGGACCGGCTTTCGACTTCTCCCTGTCAGTAATCTCTGTGGAATCTTCAGCCGTGATGTTCTTGTAAGCCGCTCGCGTAGCTTCTTCCCGATCCTCGATGGTGACTTCTGCAGTGACATCGCTGATGCGGATGTTACGAAGCGTTCCGACCGGCGGTTTTCCCGCGTCACCCCTGATAAAAGTCTTTCCTCGATCTCCCAGTCGAATAAAAATCGGGCACCCGACATTGTTCATGACGATTCTTGAGAGACTGACGTTTTCCAAACGCCCACCGTCGACCAATTGTAATTTGATGGCGCCCATCGGGCTGTTGTAGAAATAGCAGTTGGTCACCTCCACATCGACAAAACCGCCTCGGGAAGACGTTCCGAATTTCAATGCAGCGGTGTTGCTGGACACCTTGCATCCACGCACAACGATATTGCGACACGGGTTCTTCGAACTCTTCAGGCAAATCGCGTCATCGCCGGAGTCAATGTCGCAGTTTTCAATGAGAACATCTTCGCAACCATCCAGATCTAGTCCGTCATTGTTGAAGTTGTTGTTGCGAAACCGAACGGTGACCGCGTTGAAATGAATGTTCTTGCAGTCGATCAGATGCAAGCCCCAGAACGCGGGACGCTTCCAGGTGACGCCGGAAAACGTCAGTCCGTCGCAGTTGACCATCCGCAGTAGACGGGGGCGGAGACCCTGGTTCCTGCCACCAGATCGGTTTCTGGGGAAATGCTCAGGAGTCCCTCTCCCATCGATGACGCCTAAACCTTCGATCGCGACGTTGTCCGCTCCGTTGGCATAAATCAGACAATGCGGCCCGCCTTCTCTCGGTTCATCGATGCCTTCGGTCCTGTAGTCGGCTTTGTTGGTACTACCTAACAGATTGGCGCCGTGGTCGAGTGAAAGCCTGACGTTGCTTTTCAGCTCGATTGTACCGATCTGGAAATCTCCCGCAGGTACACGAACGACCCCTCCGCCCCCAGCATGACAGGCATCGATGGCATCCTGAATCGCTTTCGTCTCCATCGCGACGCCGTCACCGACGGCGCCGAAGTTCTTGATGTTGATCACCTTGTCCGAAAGCGGCTCTACGGAATCAGCTGACTTCATTGAATCGGTGCGTGTCTCTTTGCTAGTTGAATTTCTAACCAGCCAGATGTTCCGAAACTTCACCGGTGACCCATGCTCCTGTAAAACGATTGGCGAGGCTGGCTCCTCCGGGAATGCGGCGTACTTATTTCGCCGAAGTGACAGGCGAACATCGTCGTGGATCAACTCGCCGTTCAATCGCACGGTGACACGCGCCGCACCCTTTTCGGTCATGAAGCCGTTTCGCCCAATCTCCGCTGCCTGATATTCCAAGTCGACCGTTTGCCACTCTCCCGGGCCGAGGCCGGCGTTGGCATCTGGTACGCGGAGTTGATAAATCGCACCACAGTCACCGAGGCCAGCTGTTGTCTTTCGGCTGGAGTCTAGAATCTGCAGTTCGTACAAGGGCCCGAAAAAGATGCCGCTATTGCCATTGCCACCGTCGTCAGGCAACTGAAATTCCAGATGCAGGCGGTAGTCTCGGAATTTTTCCTTCGTGCACAGAAACTGCTTTCGACGCGCTCCGTTGAATTCAAAAGCGATCTGCATCGCCTCGCCATCGACCAGCTTCCATTGAATTTCTTTCTGATCATCGTTTGGATTGATCCACTGCCACGAGAACGGCTTCCAGGCATCAAAGTTCGAGCCATCGAACAAGATGACCGCACCATCTGGCGGAACAAGACCGAGTGTCGACTCCGAGCTGTCGTTCGCCGTGGCAGGCGTGCTTGCAGGCACCGAAAACCCGCTCGTCAAAACCAGTATCAAGGTAAGCCAAGGTCGGTTCGTCACTCCTTCTCTCCTGTGATGCTGGCTTTATGGCTAGCCTTGTCATGCGGATTCCCATTGAGCCGGCATTCGCTCGACGCGTTTTAGCTGGTCATTGGCAAGGTCTCTTCGGGATCAGTCGGATCATATTTGACGCTGAACTCGACCGCAAGCAAACAACGCTACAATCGCTTGCGATGCCAGGCTGAGGTGAAAGACTTCCAACGCTTGGCCGGGCGATCGAGCACTGGCGAGGACCAATCAACTCACTCGCTTGCAAATTCTATTTTCCGCTGAACCAAGACAAATCAGCCGCAAGTTCGACTCCGACTTGAACGACTGTTGTCTGCTCGACAGGACGACCGGGGAGGAAAACTGCTTGAGAAAGCTGCTTCG
>NZ_JBFHKV010000457.1:0-6254 GCF_041595215.1 Stieleria sp.
CCGACCATCCCGCAACGATCCAGCGGCTGGGACGATTACTCGGCGTCGGCTGGGGCGATGGATACCACGTCTGTCGCGACGGCGGATTTCGCCCCGGGGCCGATCTGCCGCCGCATGGCTATCCCGATCAATTCGGTCACGCCAGTTGTCGCGACGGCTGCGGCCAAATCTATCCGCCGGGCACCGGGCTGTCCCAAGTCCACAGCGGCCTGCCCCATCTGCTGACCGGCCTGCCAAGTCTGCCGGCCGTTTCGGGGCCCGTCGTCTATCCGAGCGGCGTCGCACCCTGCAACGACGAAGGATGCGACGCGTCAATTTTCCCGTCCGGCAATCCCCCGGCGTCGTGCGACGATGTGGGCTGCGATACCGCCCTGGACTCGCTCGATTTCACCGCCACCGGCAATTCGGCCGACGACACGGGATTGGCCGACACTGGATCGGCCGACACTGGCGCCTCGCCGACGGAGTCCGATGAGGCGATGGAGCTGCCCCAGGACTGGATGGCTGAACAAGACGTACCGAGCGATGACGAACCAAGCGATGACGAAGCAAGCGATGACGAAGCACTCGAAACGTCCGAGCCGCATGTCGTCGAACCGAATGGTATCGCCTCACCGAGCGATCAATCGATGCCGTTCACCGTCACCGCGCCGAAGGTGGAACAACCACTGCTTGATTTTTCGGGTCCGAACCAGCTTCCGTTCGCCTCGGCCGACTCGGATCCCGCCGACGCCGGCGATCAGTTTGGCGGTGATCCACTCGACGTTGAGCCCGATTTGTTGAACGACGAAGCGATCGAACAACAACTGCCTCCGTCGGCCTATTTCCGTGGCGACGACGACCTGGGACTGGAGCATTCGGGCACCGCTGATCTGGTGGCGCCGGAAACGGAACTGCCGGAAACGGAGCTGCCAGTGCAACTGCCTTCGGTCCAGATGGAATCCCCACGTGCGGCGGACGCGCCGGAGGTCGAGGCGCCGACGGTCGACGCACCGGCAGTCACGGCACCGGCAGTCACGGCACCGCCGATCCGCTCCAACCCGTTCCTCGGAACCGGCTTGCGATCGGCCCCGTCAACATCGCGGAACACGGTGCCGCGGGTGGCGACGTTGCCGCATGCCGCTCCCACCCGCGACTGGAATCCGATTCACCAGCCCGACTGAACCGGCGGGAATCAGCCCTTGATGTCGGCAAACCCACGCAGCTCATACGGGATCTCGACGTAATCGAGCACCCGACAGAGGCCTCGCAACGCGACGCCAAACCCGTCGGGGCCGCTGAATCCGCCGAACTGACCACCGCCTTTGACGTGCGGTTCCAGATCCAAGAACACGCCGTCGGCGCCTCGCCGGGTCGCCCGCTCGTGCAGCTCGGGCAAAAAGTCTTTGAAATCGCGTAAGATCGCTTCGTGACCACAATCGCCGCGATCGGCGGGCACGAAGTTGTCCAAGCTGGCCTCGTCGACGTGTTCGACGCGGCCGGTGGGCGACGGATCGTGATAGTCTTTGATGTGCATCCATCCCATGCTGTCTTTCATCGCCACGTACTGGGCGAAGGTCTCATCGGCGGTGAAACCCTGTGTGACGATGTTGGCACCGTCAAAGATCGTCAGCATCGCCGGATGGTTGACTTTCGCCGCGATGGCCTGCAGCAGCGTCCCGGTTTGCCCAACCAAATTGGCTTCGACTTCCAATCCGAACGTCAGTCCGCGTTTGTCACAGGCTTCGGCGATTTGCCCGAGCTGATCGGCGACCTGATCGATATGATCCTCCGGCGCCGTGCCTTTGGGATGATAGAACGCGAACCCGCGAATCAGTTTGGCACCGAAGGCTTCGGCGCGATCGCAGGCCGTTTGGACGTCTTCGGCCAAGTACTTTTCGAACGGGATGAACTTATTGGCGGTCCCGTCATCGACGTCCAACAGTTTGACCTTGCCGATCGGAGAGCCGATGCTGCTGACCTTCAGTCCATAATCGGACTGCATCTTGACCAGATGATTGATCTCGGCATCGCCCAACAACATCACGTTCTTGATGCCTTCGCCGGCGTCAACGAACCGGATGGAGTAGTAGCGCAACCCCAACGCGGCGAACGCCGAATATTGCTGGACGGCAAGTTTTTCGTTGGCGGCTTCGTCCGCGAAACCACTCAAAAGGACGGGAATTCTGTCAGTCATCTAATTTCAAGGAGGGAGAGGGGGGAAAACGATCGGGGAATGGGATCAGGGTTCGCTCGGCCTAGGGCATTGGATACTGGACAATGATATTGCTGTGCAGGCCCCCGCGGGGCGTCCACTGGCTCTCCACCGTCGCACTTTTTGGCTGTACAACGGCGAGAAAGTCATCCATGATGCGGTTCGTCACGGCCTCGTAGAACATGCCTTCGTTCCGAAATCGCTGCAGATACATTTTCAAGCTCTTCAGTTCCACGCACAATTTGTCTGGAACGTACGTGAAAATGATCTTCCCATAGTCCGGCTGACCGGTCTTGGGGCACACCGAAGTGAACTCGGGGCAATGGTGCACGATGGTAAAGTTGCGCGACGTGTTGGGATTGTCGAACACTTCCAGGATGTCGCTAAAGTTCTCTGAATCACTCAACGCTGTTTTCTCCCTTGGGTAAATCACAATTTTCGCACGCACCGGCCGAATCCACCAGGGGACCGGGTCAGGCCCAATTGCTGGTCAGTGAAACCTTTCTGAGCCGACAGGGCGAAGGCCGACTGACGGGGACGGAAAGCTTTTTCATCCGTACCAGTGGATGCAACCTGCGCTGTTGGTTTTGTGACACCCCCTACGCGTCCTGGGACCCGTCGGGCGACCGCCAGTCGATCGAATCGCTGGTCGATGCCGCTCGGCAAAGCGGCACCGAGCATGTCGTGCTGACCGGCGGCGAGCCCCTGTTGCCCGCCGCGGCGACGGAATTGTCTCACGCGCTGATGGAGGCCGGGTTTCACCTGACGATCGAAACCGCCGGGACGATCGACAAACCGATCCCCTGTGACCTGCTTTCGCTCAGCCCAAAACTGGCCGACAGCACGCCCGACCCGCAGCAGCATCCGCGCTGGAGTCGTCTGCACGAGCAACGCCGCATGCCACTGGACACGATGCGCAAACTGATCGACGCCGCGATCGCGTTTCAATTGAAATTCGTCGTCAGCGACGCGGCGCAATTCGACGAAGTTCAAGACGTTTCCCAAGGGCTGGAAGTGGACAACGACGACGTCTACATCATGCCGCAAGGCGTGACGAACGCCCAGATGGACGCCGCCGAGCGCTGGCTCCGCCCGCTGGCTGAATCAGCCGGCTACCAATATTGCGATCGCATGCAAATCCGCTGGTTCGGAAACCGCCGCGGGACGTGATCGCCGGGCAGGACGCATTGCCAATCCGTCCCGCATCGGCTCGGTAGGTCACGCCGTGCGTGTCGAATCACACGCACAACACAAATTCCTCCCGCTGCGTCAATCAGACCGCATCGACGGAGGGGATTTCATAGCCCGGATTGTTGGCGTCCTTGACCAACGCGTTGGCTTCGTCGGCCCGTTCGCCTTCGAAGCGTTCGGTCTGGGCGTTGAAGTTCAGCATCGGTCCGAGCTGGTAACTCGCGTCACTGCCAGAGATCCCGACGCCGTCGGACATTACCTTGTGCAAACGGCCGAAGTGCTCGATCGCGTCTTGATTGCCGCCAAAATCGCTGGCCGTTTCGCTGAACGGGACTTCCGATCCTAAGCGGTAGGAGTTGTTCATGATGTGGCCGAGCACGCATCCGTAGTGGGCATCCATCACGTTGCCGTTAGCCATCGACGGGTTACCGGCGCGGACGGCGGTAATGAAGGCATTCCAATTGCCACCCGGAGTGACGTCGCCGGGTTCGATCTTCAACGGTTCGGCCTTGGAGGCTCCCGGACGCAGAATCTGGTAATTGCCTTCGCCGGTGATCACGCTGCCGTCTTCGAGGTAGTACTCATTGAAGACCTGACGCTGGTAGCCTTTGTAGTTGACGTTGCGAACATTGAAGAACACCATTTGACCGTTCGGATACTCGGCCATCGCGAACATCGTGTTCGGGGTTTCTCCCTGATCGTCCCACTGAAAACGGCTTCCGATGGCCATCGTTCGCGTAGGATGGGTCTGGTCGTCATCGATCGCCCAGCGCGCGACGTCCAGTTGGTGCGTGCCCTGGTTGTTCAAGTCTCCGTTGCCGGTTTCCCAGAACCAGTGCCAGTCGTAAGGGACATAGTTGGCGTGATAGTGGTCGATCACCGCGGGGCCTTTCCAGTGCTCCCAATTGAGATCCGCCGGCGGAGTGCTGATCGGTTCGTGACCGATGCCGCTACGCGGTTTGCAGCAGTAACCGTAGGCGATTTTCAACCGCGGCAACTTGCCGGACTTCAAGGCTTCGTGCAGCCCCGCGACTCCGGCGTTGCTTCGTCGTTGCGTGCCGTGCTGGATCACGACGCCATATTTTTTCTGGGCCGCGACGGCGACCCGGCCTTCGGCGATGTCGTGGCTCATCGGTTTTTCGACGTACACGTGTTTGCCGGCTTGGGCGCCCCAGATCGTCATCAGCGAGTGCCAATGGTTGGGGGTGGCAATCGAAATCGCATCCACGGTCGGGTCATCCAATGCCCGCCGAATGTCGTCGATTCCCTGAGTCGTCATCTTGCCCTTGACGCGTTTCTGGACACCGCTGATCCCTTTGGCGAGGGCCTTTTCCCACGGATCAGCGACGTAAGCCAGTTCCACGTTGGGCGTACCCAACCAACCACCGATATGAGCTTGGCCGCGACCATTGAGGCCTGCAACGGCGATCCGGACGCGGTCGTTGGCCCCTTCGATCGCACCACTGGCTTTGGTGCCGGTGATCAGAAAACTGCTGCCGGCTAAAAAACTGCCGCCGGCGACGGCCGACCCGGTTTTCTTCAAAAAGCTGCGGCGTGTATTGGCGTGAGTTGTCTTCGGGCGGGGATTCGGGTTGCTCATGGCAAACAAGCCTTCTCGGTCTCGGGAGGGAATGATAGGCAGGGGGGGAGGACGGAGGCCGATAGACGGCCGACCGACATATTAACAGCTTCCGACAGGCCCAATGAGGGTTTTGGGGCACAATTTCGGAGGTAGACTGAATAGATCGGCGATGATCGTGTTGCGAGTGCAACGAATGGATCAACGTCGATGAGACTGTTTCCTCGACTGAGATCACCGAGATGACTGGTATCGTTCAACGAACTTCGACTGCGATTCGCTCTACCCTCCGCCGCATGCTTCCAACGGGAGTCGCGGTCGCCGGGCTGTTGTCCGTCCTGGTGGCCAGCGACGAAGCAAACGCACAATTCTTTCGTGGCTTTCGCGCTCGCGGCCCGGTGTTGGTCGGTCCGCCGATCTTGCCCACGCCCTACTACGGAAATGCCTGGGGGGCCTGGCCGCCGGCTCCGGTTGTCGTCGGGCCGCCGAGTCGTGTCCGCGTGCAGACCCCGTTCTTCTCGCTGAATATCGGCCCCGGCTCGATCGTTCCGCCGCCCTATGCCGGTTATGACGATCGCTACGAATCGTATCGCCCCCGCTATGATTCACGTTACGATTCACGCGATGACTCTGGCTATCGATCACCGTATCAACGCGGTTACAGCGAGCCCCGTTCGCTCGTGCCCGAATACCGTTCGCCCGCGCCCGAATACCGTTCGCCCGCGCCTCAATACGGTTCGTCCGTGCCTCAATACGGTTCGTCCGTGCCACAATACGGTTCGTCGGGCAACTATCGACCGGGCAGCGGAGGCGGAATTCCTGACCTGACTTCACCGATCGAATTCTCGCTGCCCGCACTGCGTCAGGCCGCCGAAACGCTTTACCGCACCCTGGCAGCGCGTCCCGATGACGGCGAGGTGTGGTTGGAGTATCTGCAACCCGAACGCATCATCGCGGCGACCGAATCCGGTCAGCTCTCCGCATCGATGAGCGAATTGCATTCGCGGTTTCTGGGCGTGACGAAGAACCCCGACCTGGTGGTGATGACTCGAATCAACGGATTCCAACGCACCTTGCAACTGCTGGGAATGTGGATCGAGCTGGAAGGCGACGCATCGGCCACGGACGACTTTGTCGAGCCTAGCGAGGACACACAGACCTCACCGCCGCCGGACCCACAACCGGAAACCACTCAAGAGATCTTGCCGGCACCGCTCGGACAAGTCGATCTTTAGGCATGGCGGCCGATGAGAGGGCGGCCGAAGAAAGGGCGGCCGATGACACGAACTC
>NZ_JBFHKV010000458.1:0-6234 GCF_041595215.1 Stieleria sp.
ATCGGTCGCATCAATTCGATCGCTGCGATCGCCCGCCCTTCGGTCATCGAGAACGCGAGACGCCACCGCTCCAACTCGTCTGCCACGCTTTTCTCGCGAAACTCTTCCACACAGGGAATGAATGCCCGCATCGCCGCCACCCGGACATCGCGGTTCCCCGATTGCAAGAGATCGTCCAAGCGATAGCGGAGCGTGGTCGGCGAAACCTCGGTCATCAGCAACGCCGCCTTGGCATGATTCTTTGGGTCGTCGTCGTCGAGCCATTTTTTACTCAATTCAATCAGCGGAACCATCAATTCCCCGCGTTCGTGTTCTTCCACCGACGCTATGATTTCGCGAGTGCGATCCATGTCCGAGAGCAGGAATTGCGCGACGGCCTCTGCGGTCCGTTTGCTGACCACCTTCGGTACCAAAAACTGAGCTTTCTTGGCGACGAACGGATCGGGATCGCTGGTGTGTTTCATGACGGCATCCGCGATCGGTTCGCTGACGACCGAACCGCTGCCTTCGAAACTGAACGAGTAACGATTTTCGCTAACGAACTCGCTGACCGCATCCAATGCGGCGGCTCGGACGCGCCAACGTTCGTCGTCGATCAATTCCGCCAACGCATCACTCGCTTCAACGTTGGTCGACAACTGGCCGAGAATCTTGGTCGCATAGAGAAGCAGGTCCTCGTCCGATTCGGTTCGCAGGTATTCGACGAGTCGTTTGGTGATTTCATCGTCGGGATCTTCGGAGAGTTGTTTCAGCACGGCGGTGCGAACACTGGGACTCTCATCGGACAACAACTTTCGAATCCGTTCATCGCTGGTCAGTGCCCCGATTCGGTGCAGGGCGGCAACCGACAATTCGCGGACCAAGGGATCGCGATCGGTGGACAGTTCATCAATCAACGGTTCATCTTGCGAGCTTACGCCGGCGAGCAATTTTTCCGCCGCTGCATAATGCGTGGGCCCGTCCAGTTTGGCGAGCGATTCGATCAACCCTGCGTTGGCGAGTCGCGTCGTCCGGCCGGCGAAGACGCTGTAACGCACTTGCCGCAGCAATTGTCGCTGGCGGTCGGTCAACGATTCCACGGTCGACTCGATTCGCTTGGATTCAGTGGCCGCCGGCTGACCGACCGCGACCGCACGTTGGATCAGCTCGCCGTGTCGCAAGCTGGGCGCGGTGATCAGTTCACGCAGCAGCTCGCCGACCTGTTGCTGGTCTGCCTCGGATGTGTCCCCGTCCGATCCCGCCGGATCGTTCGCCGCGGGCAACGCTCTCAGCCACTTGACCAACGGAGTGGTGGTTTCGGCGTTGATCGAGTCCGGTACCCAGGGATCGATGCCGGCCGTCGGAGCATGCCACGCGGTCAGGATTTCCAACGCCGTTAACTGAGCGGAAAGGTTGCCGACACGCAGTTTGTCGACGACAGTCGCCGCAGTCACACCCCGATGGTCGGACATCCGTTTCGCGGCCGCGGTCCGCACAGAAGCCGATCGCCAGGACAACAATTCCGCGAGCTGTTTGATCTCGTCGGCATCGGGCGTGTCGGAAGCAAAAAGCACCGACTGCAGAACAGGGTCCGCCTGTTGTTGGTATTCATCCAGCCAAGCTTCCAGCTCGTTCAACGGCTGATAGCCGGATTGCGATGCGATGACCGCGCCCGCTCCGTCGAGAATACGTAGCGAAGGCAACGCGCCGACTTGGAAGCGTTCCGCGACGGCTTCGTTCAAATCGACATCGACAAACGCCACCACCCAATGCTTCAGGATGGACTCGGCTTCCTCGGTCGCCAACTCTTGTTCCAGCAATCGACACCACTGACACCACTCGGCACCGAAGAGTACCAGAAGCGGACGCTGCTCCAGCAGCGCCAGTTGCCGGCCCGGTTCGAACCCGTCAACCGCTTCGATACGGTCTCCCACTCGACGTCTTTTCTTAGATTTCGGCGTCGCGTTTTCCGCCGGCCCCGATTCGATGCTCGATCCAGTCGCAGCGTCTTCAGAGCCATCATCGGCTGACACCGACTCCGATTTCGATTCTGGCGTTTTTGATTTGCCCGGCGTTATTGATTTACTTTGACCGGAACCGAAAAATCCATCGATCAAATCGACGGAATCTTGATCGGTCTTGGCGGAGGAATTTTCGGGCGGGGCATCCGATCGCGCGGTGCTGGCGGGAAGACAACTGATCAGACACCCAACAACAGCGACCCACAAGGGCAACGTTCGCTTGCTCACAAATTGGCCTCGGAAGCGTTAGAGGCGTCACCCGACCGGATCGGATCGACGCCATGGATAATCTTGGCCCAATAGGCATCGTATTGGAAATGCGGGCTGTTCTCGCGATCGTGGCAGCGCACGCACTGTCTCGCAGCAACCCATGGCGTTTTGATCTTGGGGTTGTCGACGTGCTGGCGTGACGGACCGTGACAGTTTTCACACCCGACATGCACTTGCTGACCGGACACGGCAACATTTCGGAACCCGCCTTCGAGCCCGTACCCGGTGGTATGGCACTGTTGGCACGACGGGTCGAACTGCGCGCCCTTGCTGACCAGGACCTCCCAGGCATGGGCGTGACGGGACCGATGCCACAACGAATCGTCCGCGGCATGGCAGGCGGCGCAACGCTGCGAGCCGGCGATTTCATATCCGTCGCGGCCACTGGCCAGCCCGGACACCAAACCGGTTTGATCGGCTGAAAAGTCGATCGTCGACAAGCGTTCGTAGTAGTGTTTCAAATTGTCGAGTTGCCGATCGTCTTCCTTCAAATCGCTGGAAACTTCGATCACGTTGGCATCGGTGGCGCGGTAGTTCGACGCGTCGGCGGAGCCCCTGAAGACCAACTTGCCGACGTACTTTCCCTTGTTCGTTGCCGACATCACCGTCACATCGCCGATCTGCTTTGGGCTCATCGATTGGCCCGTCGGTCCTCCCAAAACCCCGTGGACTTCGGGCAGCGCCGCGGCGAGCGACTGTAGTTTCTGTTGGTCCATGTAGGCCAACACGATTCGAACGTCCGTTTCCGACTGGTCGAACGCGTCGATGACCGCGGAGACTGGATCCCGGGCGGTCCAGGCATCGCTGTCGATCATGTCGGGGTCCATCACTCCAGCGATTCCCACGCGGCAGCCGCCGATTTGCTCGATGATCAGTCGTTCGGGAATCCAATCACCGGCCCGGGGAACAAGATTGGTCGACAGCCAGGGTGCGTCGGTCGCATCGGCGAGTCGTCGCAGCACGGCCGGGCCGAGATCGGTTTCAGGCTTGCCGACGTTGTGGGCGCGCAAATCCATCCGCATCATGCCACGAAGAATCGATTCGAGTTTGACTTGATGATAGTCCGTCGTGCCACTGGAAGAACCTCCCACGTCAACAAACAGGGTAGGACGCTCGTTCCGATTCTGATCGATCAGCGTTCCCCGTCGGGCCAGCCCGCCGGATTGATTCGAGGCGCAGCCGCAGGGAGTGATCCAACCCGCTGTATCACCGCTGAAGATCACGCCGAACGTTGCCGGCGCACGTTCGCGACAGCCCGTGGCCATCAGCAGCAACGTCAGCCAGCCGATCTGCCCGGCGATCGTGTTTCGCAATAGCGTGGTTCCCACACGCGACGACGTTCTCATTGCAGCAAGCTGTAGATGACGATGTTGACGTTGACTTGTTCCGCGTTCGTGATTTCGTTTCCGCCACAGCAACAACAGCCTTGAGCATTCGAGGTGTCGTTCAATCCGTCCTGTGAGTACAACACGCCGAGCCGAGAACCCCAGTGGATTCCTTCGATGGGTCGAGGCGTTCCGTGTTTGGCTTTGAGTTCACTGATGTCGTACGCGGTATGAAAAATCAGGTGATCCATCGGCAGTGGTTTCATCTCCTGTTCCGGAAAAACTTTGACCATCTCGCGGCGGAAGGACCGATTCCATTCGGGCGAAGAGCAGCCGGCCGAAGCCAACAGGAAACCGCCGCGCTCAACGAACCGGCGCAGGTGGTCGCGTTCCTCAGGCAGCAACTCGAATTCGCCTTCTCCGGTCATGATCAGCATCGGAAAGTTGTAGATTTCGTCCGAAGCCAACTTGACCGAGTGCAGTCTGCGCGTCGTGCTGATCGAGGAGTCGATTTCCGCCTTGCGCAGAAAGTCATCGGCGAAGCATTCGCTCGTCTTGGTACCGGCATAGATCAAATTCGCCACTTGGACGATGCTTTCCGATTCGCCTCCCTGAGACTCCGGATCGGCCACCACATTGGTGTCTCCTTTCGCTGCGTCCTGTGTCTCCGTCTCCTCGGCTCGCAAGGGCGCGACGAGGCACGCCAAGGAGAGTCCGCCGAGGACGAGAAGCAGCCGCCTGAATTTCGATCGTTGAAAGCACATGGTTCACTCTCCCAATTGCTCGGCGAGTTGACGAAAATATTCGGAAACCTTGTCGCGGTACTTCCCCGGGACTGCTTGTTGGGCTTGACCACCACCGGCGTCGACCGGCGCGGCGTCGACCGCATCGGGCTGTCCGTCGCCCGGCGAACCGGTATGAACCGAAGCGACTCCGTTGGATGTCCGGTCGCCGCGTCCCTGGCTGTTGCTTTGAACCGGTGACGGCATCGCGCCGTACATGCCGACGTTGTTGGGACCGGGATGACGTTGGGAATATCCTCCGCCGGCTCCCCATCCGAATCCCATTCCGGGTTGACCACCGGGACGCATGCCGCTCGCTCCCGGCTTCATGCCCATCATTTCCAAGATCTGCTCGATCGAATTGCCCAGGTTCGCGCCGCCCGAACCGGGGTTGAACGACATTTTGCAGTTCTCGCAGGCCTGGTTGCCCATGCCCTGGCATTGCCCTAGAAAGCTTTCCAAAATGTCGGCGGCCGTTTTCGCATCGTCGTGCGCCGCATCAAACTCGCTGTTCAACAGGCCAGTTTGAGCGGACATCATTTTCGATTCTGCGTCGCTTTCCCGAACGGCTTCGACAAACTCCTGTGCGGTCTGACGCAGTTTTTCCAGATCCGGCTGATCGGGGAGCGCCCGGGCGTGCGTCTCGATGTCGTCCAGCAATTGATCGAGCGCTTGCCGCAATTGCTGTTGTTGAGACTCCAATTCAGCGATCCGACGCTGGTCCGGCTCCTCCGCGGTGTTCAATGAGTTCAACCGACGTTCCAAGTCTCGTTGTTGACGGACAATTTGTTCGAACCTTCGTTGATCCACAATCAACGGCATGACCTGTTGCAGTTGCTCCAGCGGTTGCACCGCATTTTGTTGAAGTTCGTTGCGTTCCGATGCCACCTGTTCGGCCATCTTGCGCAAGTGCTCCTGTTGTGGTTTGCTAAGTGGTTGTTGCGAATTCGGATCGTCCGCTTTGAGACTCGCCAATTGCTCGGACAGGTTTTGAATCTGCTTGGCTTGTTCGGCAAGTCGCTTGGTCAACTCGCGATCGACGTCGATCGGCATCGCTTCTTGGCTGAATTTTTCCATCGCCTCGGCTGCGGCTTGGGCGGCTTGTTCGGCGGCGGCCAGTTTTTCGTGCAACGCTTGTTGGGCTGCGGGTGTCCCAGATTCGGCGGCCGCTTTGGCGGCTTCGTCGACCGCCCGCAACGCTTCGGCAAGCTGTTCCAAATGCCGCTGCGACGCGGCGTACTTGGCCTGCAAACTTTCGATGCCTTGGCGTCGGAGATTCAATTGGTCAAATTCCTGCCGCGAGATGATTCGCACGATCGTCACGGGCGATTCGGCACCCTTGGCGCCCGCGGGGTCGTTGTCCTCGATCCGCGCGAACAACTGAATTTCGTCTCCGGGCGTCAACCCGTATCGCCCCAGCGGCAGATTCCAACGCGCCAGTTGTTGTCGGGTTCCGTCGCTTTCCAAGTCCATCTTGCTCGCCGGCGATCCGTTCAACGAACGATAGAGAGACAGACGCGAGATTCCGTAATCGTCGGCGCCTTCGATCGTGACCGGAATGCGGATATCGGGAATCGCCAACGAGACCGGACGCGGCGACGTGATACGCACGACCGGGCGTTGATCCTGATGCAGCGTGATGTTGCCGCTGATCGTCTCACGCGACGTGATCCCGTCGACATCCGTGACCGACAGCGTGAACTGGCCGGGCCGGACCAAGGGCATGGAACCGTAAACGGTCGACGACTCGGCATCGAGTTGACCGCTGAGAAACGATCGAGCGACATCTGACTCGGGCTGCAAACGGAGCGATTCGGTGGTTCCGTCGCGATACTTCAGCTCGACCGTGCCGGTTGC
>NZ_JBFHKV010000459.1:0-6224 GCF_041595215.1 Stieleria sp.
CCCGGATACTCGCCCAAGAAGAATTGCCCGAATTGAGTGTTGTCCAGTGGAGCGCCGACGCTTGCATTTCCCGATGCGGCTTGCCGACCATCGATGTTGATGCTCAGGCCAGCGGGACTGCCGGGCGCCGTTTGGGCATTGATGATGTGGTATCCGGAACTCGGCGGGACAGCGTTCAGTTGATCATTGTTCAGATCGCCAAAGTCAAATCGAATGTTGTCTTCGAGGTTCACCCGGTTGCTGAGCGTGTCAATCCACTGCAACATCACTCCATTGGAACCATTGGTGCTTCCGGCGAGGATAAGGGAGGCGGAATCGGTTCCAAAGAGGTCGGATCCCAAAACGGTGAGGTCCGCCAAATGATCATCGATGCCATCAAACGAAATGATCGGGTTAAAATTCAAGCCGGACGCGATCAGATCGGGGCGCTGAGTGGCGAGGACTTGTTGCAGATCGGACAGCGTCGCGTTGGTGACCTGGTTTTCCCATTGGCTGACCCCGCCCAAGCCGATGGTGACACCGGCGTCAGCCCTCAACCACAACGCCAGACCGCTCAACACGCCTCCCGGTGCACCTTGCACGACGTTGACCGTGGCGTCGTGATTCAAACTGACCGCGCCATCGCCGTCATTGACGGTGAAGCGAATCGTACGTGTTCCCGTGGTCGCGGCGACGGTGTCCGTATTCTCGTACGTGATGTTCCGCAACAAGGCAGAGGTCGCTGTCGCGTCGGCGGATGAATTCAGCGTCACGACCAGGTCTGCGCCGCCGCTGCCACCGGCCCAGGTTCCGATCAACACCGATCCGGCGCCAAAGTTGTAGAAGACGTTGGAGCCCACGACGCTGATTTCACTCGGGTTCGTTCCCTGGTTGCGAATCGCCAGCACGTCTTCACTGGCGTCGTTTCCGGCGGCGATCGAAACCGACAGGCTACCCGAGTTGAAATCGGCCGAATCGACGTCAGCCACTACCGCATCACCGCCTTGGTCGATCACCAAGGCACCGGCACCCTGGATGTAGGCGAACCCGTCACCGGCGATGTCACCTAACGTCGCCGCGTCGTTCACCGCTGCGACGTTGACGGTGGTGTCATGGTCGGCGCTGCTGCCGCCATCGCCATCGTTGAGCGTGTATCGAATCGTCCGCGACGCGGTGGTCGGGTTATCGGTGTCGACGTTCTGGTAGGTGATGTTCTCGATCAAGGCGTCGACGGCGGTCGCGTTGGCATTGGCATTGAAGAGCACCACCAAATCCGCACCTGCAGACCCACCGCTAGACGTGCCGATCCCGACCGGACCGCCGCCGAAGTCGTACAGCACGTTGCCGCCGGAAAGGGAAATGTTTCCGACGCCCGGACCTTGATCACGGATTGCCAGCACGTCTTCGGATGCATCGCCACCGGCGACGACCGACACGGTCAAACTGCCCGCGGCGAAGTCGGCTGAATCCACGTCGCTGACCGTCACGTTTCCGCCTTGCTCGATGACCGTTGCCGAATTGCCTTCGGTGAAATTGAGCGTGTCACCGGCCAGGTTGCTGATCGTCGGGACGTCGTTCTGTGCGGCAACGTTCACCGTGGTGTCATAGTTTGCAGACGTTCCGCCGTCGCCGTCGTTGAGCGTGAATCGAATCGTGCGGGCGGAGGTCGTGGGATTGTCGGTGTCGGTGTTTTGGTAGGTGATGTTTTCGATCAACGCATCGGCCGACACGGCGGTGGCATTGGCGTTGAAGGTCACGACCAGATCGGCACCCGCCGTGCCCCCGGTAAACGAACCGATCACGATCGGCCCACCGCCGAAGTCATACAAGACGTTGCTGCCGGAAACGCTAATGTTTCCGACACCCGGGCCCTGGTCACGGATCGACAGCAGATCTTCGCTTGCATCACCGCCTGCGAGAATCGCCACCGTCAGATTGCCGGTGTCGAAATCAGCCGAATCGCCGTCAGTCACGACCGCGTTGACGCCCTGCTCGATGACTTTCGCCCCATCGCCTTCGCTGTAAGAGAGCGTATCGCCGGCCAGCCCGGTGATCACCGGAGGCCCGGCACCGACGGCTTGGAAGTTGTTGCTAAATGCCGCTGTATTGTTGCCGGAATTGCGATGCGTTGCGGTGATGTAATCGCCGACAGGAACGGTGGCGGTGATTAGCGAGGTAAACGTCCCGGAACCGTCGGTCACGAACGTGTCGCTGCCGAGATAGACCTTCCCTTCTTCGGTGGCCGACGTGGGATTGGAGAAGAAATCGACTATCAAGGTGACTCCTGGTCCTTCGGAGTACGTGCCATCGATGCTCCGCGTCGTCCCCGTCGTTGCTGCATTGGTCAATGTCAGTGGCGTCGGTTCCGTGTTGGCGCCACTCGCGGGAACCAGAAAGATGCCAGATCCCGAGACATCGAAGATGCTGTTGCCGCTAATCAGGTTCCCGGTACCACCACCGAGTTCGATACCATGTTTGAGCGGTTCCAACGAGGAGATCGTGTTGCCTTCGCCCGGATCGCTCCCCCCAAAGACGTTATTGTTCCCATCACTCACTATGGCACTGGCCTCGTTACTCATCGCCAGCGATGAATTGCCGTCCCGATCGACTCCGATTAAGTTTCCTTGGATGATGTTGCCGGTGGTCGTGGCGTCCTTGAGGTGAATTCCCGACTTCTTGTTACCGGAGATCAGATTGCCTTCGCCTGCCCCCGATCCGCCGATCTGATTGTTCGACGATCCGTTTTGGATGTAGATTCCCTCGGCTTGGTTCTGCAAGTTAGACAGGCCGTCGGCGGTCGTCCCGATATAGTTCCCTTGAATCGTGTTTCCATTGTTGCCCGATCCGGCGATCAGAATCCCTTCGAGTTTGTTGCCGGAGATCACGTTGCGGTCGGCAGGCGCGGCACCGCCGATCTGATTGTTCGCCGAGAGAACATTGATCGCGGCGTCATCGTTTGAGATAGCCGACGTACCGGTGATGTTGGTTCCGATGAAATTGCCGACGATCGTGTTGCCGTTGGCGGTGATCTCGATACCACTCTTCGTGAAGCCACGAATATTGAGCCCGCGGATCGTGCTGCCGCTGCTTGCCAGCGTCAACCCATCCACGCTCAAACCAGATGGAAATCCGTCGATGGCGATTTTCAATACCGCGTCGTTGCCCACTGCCAACGTGTTGGCAGATGCCCCCGTCTGTGTGTAGCCGTCAATGACAACAGCTTCTGTAATTGTCGGCAGCGCGCCGAGGATCGCATCGATGTTGATGACATGGGGGCCGGCACCCGCAATATCGAAATGGATTTCATCCAGCCCGACGGTGCCATTAGCGGCGAGGATCGCTTCACGCAACGAGATTTCCCCATCGCCGCCCTTGTTGCTCAGCAACGCACTGATGGTTGACGAGTCGGGTGCATCCAGCACATCGTCGGCCGTCGTCACGATCAGCGACGGCAATTCGAATGCCCCGATGTCATACGCCGCGTAACGCGACTTGCCTCGCTGGTCGATTGCCGGCGCGCCGACTGTGGTGCCGTTGTCTCTCGCTTGACTGGTCCTCTGGAGGGCATGAGTCAGCGTGTAGCCACCATTATCGGCCAGCGGATTCAAATTGGGGTCGACGCCGGTGATGTCGCCCGGATCGAATCCCGTGCCTCCGGTTGTGTTCTCAATCAGATTCGATCCGTCGCTGGTGAATCCGCCGAACACATCAGGATTGACCGAGGCCGTGTTGTCTCCGATCAACGTGTTGGTGATCGTCACGACCGGCCCGCTGTCATCGTTGAAGATGCCGCCACCGTCGACCGCGGTATTGGACGCGATCGTGGAATTCACCAAGTTGACGGCCGCTCGCGTCCATATCCCACCTCCTTCACCTACACCCGACACCGAATTGCCGCTGATCGTGACGTTCGTCAGCGAAACGTTCGATGACGAATTCGCGACGTAAATCCCGCCGCCGAATTCGGCCGTATTGTTGCGAATGGTGACCCGATTGAGCGTCAAATCTTCCGTGTTATGAATCCCACCGCCGGTCGGGCTTCCCCCGCCACCGGTGTTACCGGAGATGTCAACATCTGTCGCGGTAAGCACTCCACCATTGAAAATCGCAGCACCTTGGTCCGCCGTATTGCCCGTCAGCACAACTCGGGCGAGATCGACCACGCCACCAGAACTAACATGGATTGCACCGCCCTTGGTGTAACCACCGCCACCCTGAATCGTCGCATCGGAGAGGTTCAACGTTCCGTTGACGTCAAAGCTTCGGGAGACGCCGCCTCCGTCAATGATCGTGGTGCTGCGATCGGCACCGTTTAGGGTCAGGTCATCCAGCACCCCCATGTCGGTCGCTAACGCATTCGTATACGTCCCTGCCGGCAGCGCAATCGTGCTCGCGCCGACCACCGCATTGTCATTCACCACTGCCTGTCGCAACGATCCTTGTGAAAAACGATTGTTCACAAGGTCGTGATCGGCATCAGCGGTGTGAGAGACAGATTGAAAACTAAATCCGTAATCGACGGTCACATTGCTTCCCGAGATGACGACGCGTGTGACGTGTTGTGCCGTGGTCAACGAGGTCGCATCATCGGAAACGCCCGCTTGCATGCCGCCAAAGTGGGCGCCCGCTGCCCCAGAAAAACTGTAGGAAACGCCATCGAACGATACGCTTCCTGTGTCGCCAAACGTTTGTTCCGCCCAAACATCGCCCTGGGCAAAGCCGAAATTGAAACCCGCATCCGGCGTGACTTGAAGCGAGTGCACAATGACCCAATAGGTCCCATCGGCCAAATTGTTGATGGAGTACGCGCCCGTCGGGTTCGTGGTATCTGTACCAACAAAACTGTCGCCGGAATCGGGCGCATCAACCGTCGTCCCGTCGTCCAAGTAGACATCGACCGTGACACCGCTGACCCCTACGCCATCGTCTACGACGTCGCCGTTGCCGTTGACGTCCTCATAGATCTTTCCTTCGATGCTTGATCCAGCCAGCAAACCGTACCATTCCCGCTGAAGCGGTGAACCGAACGCAATCTCAGTTTCGATTCCGCCGACGACAAATTCCAAATCCCAGTCGCCCCCTAGCGTTTGCTGTCCCGTCTTGTCGTCGCTGGCCGCGACATCGCAGTTGCACAGTTCCCCGAGCGACCGCACCAGTGCCCTACCATCATCACTCGCCGCCAAGTCACAGCCGTAGATCAACAGGTCGGCCCCGTCCCGCAGCGAATCGTTCCAACTGGCAATGGATCCTGCGTGGGCATCCAAGTTGTCAATCGAAAGCCAAGTGTTGCCCAGTTGGAACTGACCTTGGGTGCCGTGCGAGACGAAGTGAACGGCGTCCACGTCCGTCAGACCTGAGAGGATCTCGCCGACCTGGTCGATCCCGTTGCGTGCCCCGTCGAGCAAATAGATTTCCAAGTCCGCGTTTCCGCGATCGGATCGCAAGTCGTCGAGCAGTTGTTGGTAATCCTCGATTCCCGCATCGACGAAAACCAGTTCCAAACGACGGGATTGTTGCGACTGGTCTTCCGATTGCTTACCGCTTCCGACGTCACTCACCGTGTCGGCGGCAGTAACATCGATCGCTTCGGGCTCGTCCACGTCCACCCCCGTACTTGCCAGATCAACCGGCGGCGCGATCGGCGTTGCACTGAACAGCAATCGCTTCTCCAGCACCGCCGCGTCGAGCAAATGCCTGCCTCGGCCTGCCAACGAAGAATCGTTCTTTCGTTTACGACTGAGCCAGGGCATGGCGGAATCTTGGGAGAGCCGGAATCTGGAAGGGGGACGCGTCTCTAAAAAGGTAGGTCAGATTCCTCGGCGTGAATGAGAAACGTCCGAGATCTTGGTAACGAAGGAATGAATTGAATGGGTGTTTCTGATTGTCCGCGTCAATCACCTCCCCTCGCAGAGGGTAGCGGTCGAAGCGGTGCGATCGTCCGCGGCGGTAACGAAAACCTCCGGGCTGGTCTTGTGTGCTTCCTTTTTTCCGGACTCGCTCTTGTCCAGCAGCTCTTCGAGTGAATCATCCTCGCCGTCTTGGTCTTCCTCGAACTCATTGAGCACCAACAGCGGGTCGACAAAACTCCACGCCGGCAAATGAGCCAACAAACTCGTCGCCAGCAGCCCGCCGCGAACGGTCCACATCACGTAGCCGACCGAGAGCGCACTGGAGACCCCGGCGAAGGAACCGGCGAAGAGGTACGGCGTGCTGTCGCCCTGCTTGAGTTCCTGCTCCAACTCTTC
>NZ_JBFHKV010000460.1:0-6220 GCF_041595215.1 Stieleria sp.
AGCCGGTTCGCGCCAGCGTCCGGGCTCCGTTTCTTCAGGTTAGGGCCCGTAGGCTCACGCCAAACGGCTGGTCAGCGTTTGAAATCAGCCGGTTCGCGCCAGCGTCCGGGCATCTCCGTTTCTTCGGGTTAGGGCCCGTAGGCTGGCGCCAAACGGCTGGTCGTCAATTGAAATCAGCCGGTTCGCGCCAGCGTCCGGGCTTCTCCTCACCGATTGAATCGACAGAACGCTCGCGCCATTCCGCTGGCTACCTCGGTGCCAAAACCGGGCGTGGCGATCGGCGTCACCGGGGTCGGGCCGCTCCGTCTGCGGGGGCCGGAGCCGCCCGTGCGTCTCGCGGACCGAAAATCAAACAGCGACAAAAAACCTAAGTATCGGGCACTTCGAAATTTGATTCCCAGCCGGTAAGATGGTCGGTCCGGCAAGTTCTGTTCCGCCCCGATTCATACCAAATCCCTGAAAGCAATGACGCCTGCTGAAATCCGCGACGAAATCCTGGACATTCTCGAAGACATTTCGCCGGACGAAGACCTGGACGATTTGAAGGACGAGGTTCCGTTCCGGGAGCAGTTGGAACTCGATAGCATGGACTTTTTGGACATCGTGATGGAGCTGCGGAAGCGGCACCGTGTCCAGATCCCCGAGGAGGAGTACGGGGAGCTTGCCAGTATGGCTTCCACGGTGGCGTATCTTGAACCGAAGATGCGTGACATCGTCAAAACCTGATCCTGCGGTCCGTCGACTCCACACGCGTCGAATTATCTGTGACCGACCCGAACGCAGCCAAGAACAGCGCCGACCACTACGACACGATCATCATCGGTGCCGGGATGAGTGGTTTGGCGGCCGGGATCCGTCTAGCGCACTACGACCAGCGGGTCTGTATTCTTGAGCGTCACTACACCATCGGCGGGCTGAATTCGTTTTACCGGATGGGCGGGCGTGACTATGACGTCGGTCTGCACGCGATGACCAATTTCGCCAAACGTGGGACCAAGAAAGGTCCGCTGGCAAAGCTGATTCGTCAGTTGCGGTTCCGCTGGGACGACTTCAAGCTTGCCGAGCAAATCGGTTCGTCGATTCGGTTCCCCGGCGTGTCGCTCGATTTCAGCAACGATATCGGGTTGCTGGAAAACGAGATCGCCGAGCGGTTCCCCGGTCAGGTCGATGGCTTCCGTTCGTTGTGTGACTCGCTGCTGGATTATTCCGACATGGATGGAGCCGATGAGCGTTTCATGCGTTCGGCCCGCGAGGTCATGGCCGAGCACATCAGTGAGCCGTTGTTGATCGAAATGTTGCTCTGTCCGCTGATGTGGTACGGCAACGCTCGCGAAAACGACATGGACTTCGGTCAGTTCTGCATCATGTTTCGGGCCTGTTATCTGGAAGGGTTCGGGCGTCCGTTTAAGGGCGTGCGGGTGATCCTGAAGAACCTGGTCCGCAAGTTTCGCGGGCTCGGCGGCGAGTTGAAGCTTCGCAGCGGCGTGTCGAAGATTCATGTCGAAGGCGGACGCGCCGTCGGCGTGGTCTTGGATGACGGGACAGAATTGACGGCGACGCGCATTCTCTCGTCGGCCGGCAATGTCGAAACCATGCGGATGTGCGACGACATCACCGAAGTCGACGTCGCACGTGCGGGAAAGCTGTCGTTCATCGAATCCATTTCGATCCTGGATCGAATGCCGCAATCGTTCGGGTTTGATCGCACCATTGTTTTCTACAACGACAGCGACGCGTTTCATTGGAAACGTCCGGACGACGAGCTCTGTGACGCGCGGACCGGCGTGATCTGTTCGCCGAACAATTACATCTACGAAGACGACGAGGGTGACCTGCCCGACGGCGTGTTGCGGATCACGACGCTCGCCAATCACGATCGATGGTGCGAGTTGCCCGAAGCAAAGTACCAAGCCGAAAAGGTGCGGCAGTACGATTTGGCGGTCGCGTCGTCGGTGCGTTTCATGCCCGACTTTCGCCAGTACGTCGTCGACACCGACGTGTTTACGCCCAAGACCATTCGGCGATTCACCTGGCATGACAACGGTGCCGTCTACGGGGCACCGACCAAGCAACTCGATGGCACCACGCACCTGCCGAACGTTTTCTTGTGCGGCACCGACCAGGGGTTCGTCGGCATCGTCGGCGCGATCGTCAGCGGCATCAGCATGGCCAATCGGCACTGTCTGCAGCCGTAGCGGGTTGCATCAGCGTGTTGGTTGGGTCGTTGCCGAAATCATGGTGAGCCGATGTCGCTAGCCCAATGCCACCTGCTTTGGCGCCAAACGGGGGGCTTTTGTTAGCGGCAGGGCGCGAGCCCTCCGGTCTTTCAAGGTTAAACCGGACGGCTCGCGCCGTTCCGCTACCTCACTCAGTGCCAAAGTAAGTGGCATCGTAGGTGGGTCTTGAAACTTGAAACTTGAAACTTGATCCGCAGGCACTGCGGATCGGCCCATAAAAAAAGACTCGGCTGAAGACAGCCGAGTCTTTTTGATGTTTGCTTGGCGGGCAGGTGATGCGATGCATTGCACCTGCCCGGCGTGCTTCGCGTGTTAGCTGTTGGTGATCGCAGCTTGAGCGGCGGCCAGTCGGGCGATCGGGACACGGAAGGGGCTGCAGCTGACGTAGTTCAGTCCCACTCGGTGGCAGAACTCGACGCTGCTCGGGTCGCCGCCGTGTTCGCCGCAGATGCCGATCTTCAAGGCCTTCTTGGTGGAGCGGCCTTTGGTGACACCCAGCTCGACCAGTTGTCCGACACCGGTTTGATCCAGGGATTGGAACGGGTCGACATCCAGGATTTCTTGCTCCAGGTAATCGGGCAGGAAACCGCCGATGTCGTCGCGGCTGTAGCCGAACGCCATCTGGGTCAAGTCGTTGGTGCCGAAGCTGAAGAAGTCGGCGTGCTCGGCGATCTCGTCGGCGGTCAAGCAGGCGCGGGGAATTTCGATCATGGTTCCGATCGAGATATCCAGGTCGCCGTCGAATTTCTTCGCCGCAACGGTCGAGGCAATCGTCTCCTCGACTTTCTTTCGCAGCAGTGCGAGTTCTTTGTAGGTTCCGACCAGCGGGATCATGATCTCGGGGTGAGCCTTGATCTTCTTCTTGCCGCAGTTGATCGCCGCTTCGGTGATCGCTTGGACCTGCATTTCCAGGACTTCGGGATAGGTGATGCTCAAGCGGCATCCCCGGTGTCCGAGCATCGGGTTGGCTTCGTGCAGCGCTTCGATGCGTTTCTTGATGTCCGATGCTTTGACGCCCAGTTCAGTGGCCATCTCTTTTTGAGCGGCCGATTCGTGGGGCAGGAACTCGTGCAACGGCGGGTCAAGCAAGCGGATCGTCACGGGCAGTCCGGCCATCGCTTTGAAGATGCCTTCAAAGTCTTTGCGTTGGAACGGCAGCAGTTTGGACAGAGCCTGACGGCGTTCTTTTTCTTCTTCGGCCAGGATCATCGACCGCATGTGAATGATGCGGTCCGGCTCGAAGAACATGTGCTCGGTACGGCACAGTCCGATGCCTTCGGCGCCGAAGTCACGGGCTCGCTTGCTGTCGGCGGGTGAATCCGCGTTGGTGCGAACGGCCAGCGTGCGGTACTCGTCGGCCCATTTCATCAGCTTGGCGAAGTCGCCGGACAGCTTGGGCTCTTGTGTTTCGACGGCACCCAGCATGACTTCACCGGTGGTTCCGTCCAGGCTGATGACGTCGTTGACGCCGAGGGTTTGCCCGTGGACCTTCATGCGTTTTTTCTTTTCGTCGATCTCGACGTCGGAGGCACCTGCGACGCAGCACTTGCCCCAACCTCGGGCGACGACGGCTGCGTGGCTGGTTGCACCGCCGGTGCTGGTCAGGATGCCGACCGCGGCGCTCATGCCATCGACGTCTTCGGGGCTGGTCTCGCGACGAACCAGGATGATGTTTTCACCCGCGTCTTTGCGTTCACGGGCTTCTTCGGCCGTGAAGGCGGGTTTGCCGACGGCGGCACCCGGCGACGCGTTGATGCCTTTGCAAAGCACTTCGGCGGCGTTGCGGGCGGTGGTTTTGAAGCTGGGCAGCAGCAACTGCGTCAGTGCGTTCGGGTCGACTCGCATGACCGCTTCTTTTTGGTCGATCAGCCCTTCCTTGACGAGATCGCAAGCGATTTTGACCGCGGCGATGCCGGTTCGTTTGCCGGTTCGCGTTTGCAGCATGTACAGCGTGCCACGTTCGATCGTGAACTCGATGTCCTGCATTTCGGCGTAGTGATTCTCGAGCGTCTTCTTGACCTCGAGGAGTTCCTTGTGGATCGCGCGATTCCACTTGGGCATTTCGGCGACCGGTTGCGGGGTGCGAATCCCCGCGACGACGTCTTCACCCTGAGCATTGATCAGGAATTCGCCGTAGAACTTGTTTTCGCCGGTGTTGGGGTTTCGCGTGAACGCGACGCCCGTTCCCGAATCTTCGCCCATGTTTCCATAGACCATCGATTGGACGTTGACGGCGGTTCCGAGCAGGTGGCGGATCCCTTCGATCTCGCGGTACTTGACCGCCCGATCGGTGTTCCAGGAGCCGAAGACGGCTTCGATCGACAGTTCCAGTTGTGCGACCGGATCCTGCGGGAACATCTCGCCGGTGTGCTGCTTGTAGACTTCTTTGTAAGCCTCGCACAGTTCTTTCAGGCCCTCGGCCGGCACTTCCGTGTCATCGGAGACGTTGTACTTTTTCTTGATTTTGTCGAATGCGACTTCGAACTGGTGGTGGTCCATCCCCATCACGACGTCGCCGAACATGTTGATCAGGCGGCGGTAGGCGTCGTAGGCAAAGCGTTCGTTTTTGGTCGCCTTAGCCAGGCCTTCGGTGGAAATGTCGTTCAGGCCCAGGTTCAGGATGGTGTTCATCATCCCGGGCATGCTGACCGCGGCTCCGGAGCGGACGCTGACCAGCAGCGGGTTGGAGTCGTCGCCGAACTTCTTGTCGAGTTCTTTTTCGAGTTTCTTGATCGCTTTGCCGACCTCGTCCATCAGGCCCGCGGGCAATTGCTTGCCGGCCTTGTAGTACTGGTCACAGACTTCGGTGGTGATCGTGAACCCGGGGGGGACCGGGAGTCCGATCGAGGTCATTTCGGCGAGGTTCAGTCCTTTTCCGCCGAGTAGAGCTTTGGGTTTGCCTTTGCCTTCGGTTTTTGTTTTACCGAAGTAATAGACCATCTTGTTCGCCATGGTTGTTCTCTATCGAAACCGTCTCAGAAGGGGCGTGAGCAGGCGGTGGGTTCGTCGCTATCCGTAGTCAAAACAAGGACTTACGTCTATCGACGCCGCTTGAGCTCGTGGAGAATTAAGGAGTCACTCGGGAGTCATCGGGGGCGTCTTGCTCGGCATGGTGGTGCCGCGAATCGCGGTCGCAATTCGCCTGAAGTGCCCGATTTATTTCACCTCGGTCCGGCCAAGCGGGCGTAAATCTATTTGCGACAAGCGGTTTGGTCAATGAGAGGGGCACCGGGAACCTGGGCAGGGCCGCGGTTTCTTTGCACGCCGAGGCAATGTGCGGGATCAATCGGGCTCGGCGAGATCCGCTCGCGTCCCTACAATTCGCTTCTTTCCCCGAGTCACTCCACTTTGCCCGCCGACCACCGTGACAAAGCCAACCAGCCAACTTCGCGTTTACAACACGCTGACGAAAACCAAACAGCCGTTCGAGCCGATCGCTCCGCCCGCCGTCGGGATCTATCTGTGTGGACCGACCGTCTATGCCGAATCCCACATCGGTCACATGGTCGGCCCCGTCATTTTTGACACCGTCAAACGCTACCTGCGGTACAGCGGCTACCAGCCGACCTGGGTGGTCAACATCACCGACGTCGACGACAAGCTGATCAACAAGAGCAAAGAGCGAGAGCTGCCGGTTTCTCAGATCGCCACGGAAATGACGGCCGACTACTTGGCCAACCTTCGCGAACTGGGCGTCAACCAGATCGACTACATGCCGCGGGCGACCGATCACATGCCCCAGATCATCTCGTTCATCGAGCGGTTGATCGAAAAAGACCACGCCTACGAAGTCGATGGAGACGTTTTCTTCGACGTCGTCAAAGACCCCAACTACGGTCAGCTCTCCAACCGCAGCGTCGACGACCAGCAGGGTGAGGGCGGCGAGGCGGCGGCGAAAAAACGGTCCGCCGGCGATTTCGCGCTCTGGAAATCCGCCAAGCCCGGTGAAATCTCCTGGGATAGCCCCTGGGGCCGCGGCCGAC
>NZ_JBFHKV010000461.1:0-6204 GCF_041595215.1 Stieleria sp.
CCGCGGGCGCTCGACTCCCAAGGAACGCCGCGTCGTGTGTTCGGTCGGAATCGTCTTTCAACCAAAGAAAAACACCGCGGACCACACAACGCGAGTGACGGGGGAGTCGTGCGGCTGCGGATCACACGAAGGGCCACAAGAGATCAAGCCGGCGACCGCATCGAAACGCTGACAACCTGCGGACAGAGGATTCAAGAAGCTGGCGTCAGCCTTCCGGCACGGAGTCTCACGCAACGCCGCCCCACCATCACCGCAGATCAACTGTCGCAGCGGAAAGCAATTCGATTAAGTTCAACGTCGGTGAGCACCGGGGACGAACGGATAATTCACCATCAGGAAAAATATACTTGAGCCCTCCGGTGCGCCACAGGGTTCGTCATCAATTGTAGCGGCTGAGGCGACAGCATTGGCCAATCATCGCTTGGGTGCACTCTGACCCGTGAAATGGATTGTTCAGCCTAGATCACCAGATGACGGAAAAGGAAAGGACTCCAGCAATAAATCCAAGAAGCACTGTTCCGAATGCGATTCTTCGATCAACCCTAGCGGCGATCGGAGGAACAACAGCCCAACCTGCGGCGCCCAATAGAGAGTAAAATACTCCAACGACGACTACGGCGCCGCCCCAAACCCGTTCGTCTCCCTCCAACCCAAACGAAACGTAAAGTACAAGACCAATCAGAGCCCCGGCCAGAGTGACTGCGAAACCGATTGCAAGCCAGGCGATGAATTGCGCCGCACCGGTCGCGGCATGCTTAACAGTCTCGTGAGAATCGGTCGACAAGGTGCGGCTGCCTTCATCAATGTCGCCTTCTCCTTGAGAGCCGGACGGCAGGTCATTGGGTGGTGGAGACTGATTCATCGTCGGGGTTCGTGTTGAACTTGGTGCTGGACTCTGACTGACGAACGAATTGCGATCTATCCACGTATGCGGAAGAACGGGGATAGATCGGGCGACAGAACTTTGTCGGCCTTCACTTGGGCCGGTGATCGGACCCGATTAGAACGGATTCAGCCAGTGCGTGCCAGCGTTTTAGTCCCAGGCGAACTCCTGTTGGGTGGCGACGGCCGAGTCCGAATCGAGCTTCGACTCCTTGGCACTTTCTTCTTCACGCTTCAGGTGCCAATCCGGACACACTTGCTGCGATCGTTTCTGCCTTCTCCTAACCGTCCGCTTCCGAACTCTCTTGCACGCAGTTCATCAGCGTCGTGCTGGCAACGGCGTCTTGATCTCATTGGTGCACTTCCAATATCCGCGGGCGCTCGACTCCCAAGGATCGTCGCGTCGTGCGTTCGGTCGGATTCGTCTTTCAACCAAAGAAAAACACCGCGGACCACACAACGCGAGTGACGGGGGAGTCATGCACCTGCGGATCGCACGAAGGGCCACAAGAGATCAAGCCGGCGACCGCATCGAAACGCTGACAACCTGCGGCCAGAGGATTCAAGAAGCTGGCGTCAGCCTAACGTCAGTCGGTATTCGAGTCAGTGGCAACATTGAGTCGCCGGTTCCTGACCAGCACAGTCTGGCGTGACCATACGACTGGCAATCGTTGTAAGCCAACGGATGCCGAGCAGGATACCAATGAGCAGCCCAAGAACCAACAACCAAACTGCCGTCTGTGCAATTCGTTCCGTGACAGTGAGATCTGACCTCTTGGTCCCCTCTATCTCAATGCGATCGACCTCCAGAGTCGCCATCGACCAGACGACTGGAACGTGAGACTGCGAAGCGGTGCGGGCGCCGTCACGACCACGCGGGTGAACCTCGATGATCGCCCGGGAATTGGAGGCGTGGCTGTTGGGGGCTGAATGATCGCGTGCACGTGGCGTTCTTCCAGGAATCCGATCCTGGATTTCAGATCATCACGGCGAGATCATGTGCTCTGGAAAACTCGCACGCTTTGTTCCACTTGGGCTGCGCAGACTGGAGCCATGGTTGCGTTTGAACCCGAGCGGAATGGCAAGTCCGCCCGACTCCTGCAGACGCTCATGCAGCTCGCGCCGCATGCGATTGACGCGAGCTTGCTGGTCCGGCTTGAGAATCAGGTTGTCGGTTTCTTGGGGATCCGTCTTCAAATCGTAAAGCTCATCCGTATCCCAAATGCCGTGGTACTGGATCAATTTGTAGCGTGAATCGCGCAGCGCAAACGTCGTGGGTGTCTGCGGAAAGGCCGGCTCCCAGTAGTATTCATAAAGCAATGTGTTTCGAGAGTTGTCAGCGTTTGGATCGGACAGCAAGGGGCGAAAGCTTTGTCCGTCGATCTGGTCGGGGATCGCGACGCCGGCGAGATCGAGCAGGGTTGGGGCGACGTCGATGTTTGTGACGACCGCGTCGCACTGCGAAGCCGGTGCGATCGTCTCTGGCCAATGAGCTAGCAGCGGAATTCGGATCGATGCTTCATAGGCACAGCGTTTATCGATCAGTCCATGCTCGCCCCACAAGTGTCCGCCATCGCTGGTGAACAGGACCAGCGTGTTCCTGTCGGCTCCGATCTCTCCGAGTGTCGTCATCAACCGACCCACGCTATCGTCGATGGACAGGATCATCTCGCAGTAGTGCAAGTACATCTCGGCAAGCGTTTGACCGGAGCGTCCGTGGTAGGGGAACTCGACACCGTGCCAGCTGTTCCGCTGGTCACGCACCCACATCGGCTTGCCGGCGCCGTTCGCTTGAGAGTTTGTCATACTGGCGGGCGGTGTGAATTTCTGGTGCTTGTAACGATCTCGATGCCGTGGCGCCGGATCGTACAAGCCGTGGACTCCCTTGTGCGAAAGGTACAACAGGAACGGCGTCGCCTGGTCGCGGTCGGCCAGCCAACGCGTCGCGTACTCCGTCAGTTCGTCCGTCATGTAGTTCTGCTGCGTTTTCAGCTGACCATCAACGTTCAGCTTTTGCCCATTGGGAAAATAGCTGCCTTGCCCGCGAAAGCTGACCCAATGATCGAATCCGGGGCGCGGGGCATCGCTGGAGCCGCCCATGTGCCACTTGCCGACAAAGGCCGTGTCGTATCCAGCCTTCTGTAGAAGCTGGGCAAAGGTCACGGTCCCTTGTGGCATCAGGTCCGCGTTGCCGACGACCTTGTGGTGGTGCATGTATTGGCCGGTCAGAAACGACGCTCTCGCGGGCGAGCAAAGCGACGTCGTCACGAAGGCGCTGTCAAACCGCATTCCGCCCGCTGCAAGCGCGTCGATGTGCGGTGTCTCGACAAACGGATGGTCCATGTAGCCAAACACGTCGTATCGCAGGTCGTCAATCAGGACCACGACGATGTTGGGTCGCTCGGCAGCGTCAGCATCGCGCGTGTTCAGGACGCTGGCGGTAACGAAGAGAAGCAAAAGGCAGATTCGATCAACGTTCATTTGGAAACACCGAAGTTTTTTTCCAAAGAGCATAGCTCCCGACAATCTTCACGTCCAACGGAAGCACGACTGCACACGTCATCAAGCTCGGAGCTTATTGGGAATGGAAACCGCGTCGAACGATTCAGCACGACCACTGGCGGGCGATGCATCCTCCGCGAGTTTGGTTTCGATTGCACATCGCTCGCCCGATCGACGGTTCTGCGATGGGACGACGAGGACGCATACGATTCGCGGGTCGCACCAGCCCAACGGACTTTACAGCGGCTTCTGACTTTTTTCTTTTCGCCTGCGCAGGATCTCGTCGCGACCGGTTTAGTTTCTATCGAAGTCACAATTCCCGCACCCCGCGAATTTTGGAGTAAGAGAATGACCCACCGGCGAACCATGCGGCACTCGATCGAAGCACTCGAATCCCGAAACCTGATGGCCGGCCTGGCAACACCGCCGGTCGCCCAATTCGATGCTCCGGCCGAGATCACCGACGTCTACCAGCCCGGTCAAATGTTCACGACTGCCAGCAGCGGCAACTCGGCCGCTGGCCAGATCGATCCGGCGGGCGTTAGCTTCCGGCCGATATCCAGCCGTTCGAGTCCGCCGTGAACGCGAGCACCGACTTGCTTTTTCTCGTTCAGGGAACAAGCGAAACTACCTGATCTTGTCCCAAGATGTGCAAGCCCGGCGGGCTGACAGAGTGCTTGCCGGGCCCGTCAGGGCCCGGTTCCGATGCACCTTTGGCGCAGGCCTGGAAGGCCGACACAGTGCCCAGAGGGTCGAGGCCGCAGCATGGACTGTGTCGCCCTTTCAGGGCTGTTGCGGCAAAGTAAGTCTCCGATCCGGCGGCTCACACCGCCGGCAGACACTGTGCCTGCCCTCCGGGCATCACCCGCACGCCACGCTTGCTGCGATCGTCGCTCCCTCCTCCAAACCGTCCGCTTCTGAAGTCTCTTGCACGCAGCTCATCGGCGTCGTGGTCCAAGCCGCGTTTCGATCTCATTGGTGCACTTCAAACATCCAAAGACGCTCGCCCCCCAAGGAACCGCGCGTCGTGCGTTCGGTCGGTTTTGTCTTTCACTAAAAGAAAAACACCCTCTGACCACACGACGCGAGTGACCGGGGAGTCCTGCGCCAGTGGATCACTCGATGGGCCACGAGAGATCAAGACGACTGCTGCACCAAAACGCTGACGACCTGCGGCCAGAGGATTCAAAAAACTGGCGTCAGCCTAGCGGGCTGGAGTGACGCGTTTGCCCAACCCATCGTCACCGCGCGTCAATCGTCAAAGCGGAAAGCAATTCGATTCAACTTCAACGTCGGCGGAAACCGCTTCGGCGCGATCGACCTGAATTGAAAACAAACTTGACCCGCTGACTGTGGTGCAGTAGATGGTTCGCGCGTCCGGCCACGACGACAGCACGAACCATCGCCGCTCGTTGCCAATGTACTCGATCGGAATTGCCAAGGGAAAATCGACTTCTTTCGCTGCTCCAGTCTCTTGAGGAATTCGCGATGAAGCCTCGGAGGGCTGGCACAATACTTGCCCGCGATAAATTTGTCATCCATCAATGGTTACGCTAGACTTGATGGGGTGACGGAGCATAGTCCATCCGCCCAAGCAACATGATCATGCTCCAGCGAAACCGAGTCCGACATTCCGGCAGTTACCCGATATCAACTCATCGAGTTCGTCGCCGACTTGGAATCATCGAGCAACTGGAATCTCGACATCTCTTGGCGGGAATCGAAGTGACGACGCTGGCGGACGTCGTCGACTCCGGTGACGGTGTCACCAGTCTTCGCGAAGCGATTCTTTCCTCCGTCGCGAGTCCCAACGACGACACCATTGAGTTTGCCCCCGCTCTGACGACTGCTGGTGCCGCGACAATCGTATTGACCGAGGGCCCCTTGGTGATCAGTTCTGCGGTGACCATTATCGGACCGGGAGCCGACTTGCTGACGATCGATGCCGGTCATGGAATCGACAAACAATTCAATACTGCTGACGGACACAAGGTATTTCTGGTCGATGATGGGGATAGATCGGTTTTCACCAAGGTCACTCTCAGTGGTTTGACCATCACCGGCGGTGACACCGAAGCAGCATCGTCGGGTGGAGGAGACGCGTTTCGTTTTCGCTTCGGTGGTGGGATTCAGAATAGTGAGGACCTGACGCTGCAAGGTGTCCATCTGTTTCGCAATGCCGCCGTCGACGGTGGCGGCTTGTACAACGAGCGTGGCACCGTCCATTTGATCGACAGCACCGTATCGGGCAACGTCGCTCAACTCATTGTCGCTGCCGATGACGGCGGATTCGGGGGTGGGATCTACAGCCTGTCCAATGGCACCGTCGATGTTCGTAACAGCACGATTTCTGGAAACACCGCAACCATGTTGGGCGGCGGAATTGCGATCGTCGGAACGTTAAATGTCGAGCTCAGCACGATTACCGACAACACGGCAATTGAACGCGGGGGCGGGATCGCCGTCATACAGGGCTCTGGCGTTGTGCATCAATCGATTGTTTCCGGCAATGAATCAGATCGCGACAAGAATTTGAGCGATGGAGTTCAAATCTTGATCACGGGTGACTACAACGTGATCGGTTCCGGAGAGATGACTGGTGGTACGCACGACGTCTTGACGGACGAGCCGCTGTTGGGTCCGCTCGCCGACAACGGCGGCTCGACGCCGACACACGCCGTTCTGGCCGGCAGTCCGGCAATTGACGCCGGTGACCCCGCAATGAACGATTCCACCATCCCGTATGACCAGCGCGGGGTCGGATTTGGCCGAATCTTTGATGGCGATGAGAACGGCACATCGATCATTGATGCCGGAGCG
>NZ_JBFHKV010000462.1:0-6198 GCF_041595215.1 Stieleria sp.
GGCGACGAGTCCTCTGCCAAGATGCCGACTACAGAGGACTCGTCGCCTCGTCCACTACCCGCGCGGCGATGCCCCTACCAGGGCGCTCGGATGTAGTAGTAACCGAACTGGTCGGTGTGACTGGGCCACGCCGGCGTTGGTCGGAACGCCCCCCGCGGGCCGGCGCCGATGCCCGGTGCGTTACGCCCGTATTGGGAATTGATCGGGTACATCAAGTTCTGCCCCACACCCCACGAGTACGTTTGACGCATGTTGGCTGTCGGCGGAACGACAACCGCCAAGGGTTGGCCCCAGCTTTGGTGATAGTAGCCGCCATGCCACGGATGGCTGACCGGGGGGCTCTTTTGAAACAGCCCCGGCCCCGCGGCGGTCGCGTCGGATTGCGAGGCAATCGGAAGGGTCGCCAGGCACGCGACGAGTACGAACAGCGTACGCATGAGTTTGATCTCGGTGGGTGGAAGTGAAACGTGCCGGTTCAGAACCGGCGTTAAATTCAGCGCGGCAACCGCAACTTGTTCCAGTACAGATTGCTGATCGCTTGCTTGACCGGCGGATAGGAATAATGCACTTTCGTGCGATTGATGCCACGTCCGTTGTCGTAGTAGTTGTGGTAACGGTTGGTGTGCTTGTACAGAAATTCGTGCGGGTACAGCGGCTGGTACGTGTTGAACGTGTGCCCGACGAATGCCGGTACGGGGACCGGCGAGACGTACATCTGGGCGTTGGACGTGTTGCAATTGCCACCGGAGTAGAAATTGTAAAACAGATCCGAGTGGTCGTACTTGCGGTCTTCACAGACGGCGAAATCGCCACCGCCGTAGGCGCCGCGGAGTTTCCCCAGCACACCGCCACCACCAGCACCGCCACCAACGACGATGCCACTGTCACCGCTCGTGTAGACGCCGCCTTGGCAATTCACACAGCCGCTGTCGCTGATCGTGGCCGAAGCCAGATCGCCGATGTAGCCGCCCGAGGCCGGCAGCGCGGTATCGCTGACGACCTGGCTGGAGACGATAAAGGATTCGCCTTGCGCCATGGCGTTACCGGCCGAAGCGACGAGTGCCAGCACCGCGACGGCGCCGTAAAATTGTTTTGTCAATCGAAGTTTCATCCGGTGGTTCCTCCGAACCCTTGTTTTCAGCCATTGATTCCGTTCTCGCCCGACCCCCGGATGCGATCCGCCGCCATTCCCTCTCGGCGGTAGCAGACCACCCCAATCGGGATCCCCCGAAGGCGGCCGGCCGGATGCGGGCATTTCTTCTTCACACGGTTTGTTGTTTCGGCGGGATTGCCCACTGGGCGATAGTTCGGCGCGTGGCGCTGGCGATTTCGGATCATTTCGGAGCACCGCTAACACCGGCGTCGACTGCATTTGCCATTCGACCCGGCCAACCGCTAAAGTCTGCCGCCACTGCCTGTCTAGAATTTTCACCGTCTCTACCCTAACTTGGGCAAATCGGCGCGACCCTGCGACCGATGGAGAAGGTGAAGAACGCACCGTATCAATTTGTGTAAAAGGATCCCTATCGCGTGGCAAAACGACGTCCCCGCAAGCAATCGGAAAAGAACGGCAAATCGTTGTTTGACGCCGTCGAGGAATCGCTCCTGACGGCGGTCCCGCTGCGCCAGGCGGCTCAGGAACGCTACCTCAATTATTCCCTGTCGGTGATCACCAGTCGGGCGTTGCCGGACGTCCGCGACGGACTCAAACCCGTCCAGCGACGCATCCTCTACACGATGCACCAACAGGGGCTCTCCAGCACCGCCAAGCACCGCAAGTGTGCCAAAGTCGTCGGGGACGTGATGGGTAACTATCACCCCCACGGCGACAGCTCGATCTACGAGGCGCTGGTCCGCATGGCCCAGCCCTTCGCCATGCGGATGCCGCTGGTCGACGGCAGCGGCAACTTCGGCAGCGTCGACGGCGACAACGCCGCGGCGATGCGTTACACCGAGTGCCGCATGACGCCCGTCGCCGGCGAAGTGCTGACCGATCTGGCCACCCGCACCGTCGCCTACAAGGCCAACTACGACGGCAGCCGCGAAGAACCCGTCGTCCTGCCCAGCCGCCTGCCCAACCTGCTGCTCAACGGCGCCACCGGCATCGCCGTCGGGATGGCCACCAACATCCCGCCACACAACCTCCGCGAGATCTGCAACGCATTGCTGAAGCTGTTGCGCGATCCGGAAATCAAAGACTACCAACTGGTCGCCAACGATGCCGTCCAAGCACCGGACTTTCCCACCGGCGGCCAAATCATCAACACCAAGGAAGAACTGCGCGAGATCTATCAGACCGGCCAGGGCACGATCAAGCTGCGCGGCACCATCAAACAAGGCACCAAGGATCGCGGCGGAAAGGTCATTCAAATCGACTCGATCCCCTACAGCGTCAACAAGGCGCTGTTGGTCGAACGCATCAGCGAACTCGTCTTCGACGGCAAACTGCCACTGGTCACCGAAGTCCGGGATCTGTCGACCGATGAAATCCGCATCGACCTGCTGCTCAAGAAAGACGCCGACGAAAAGAAGGTGCTGGCGTTTCTCTACAAGCACACCGATTTCCAAAAGAACTTCAACGTCAATCTGACCTGTCTGGTTCCCACCGAAAACCCCGAACTGGGAACGCCCGAGCGACTCTCTCTCAAAGAAATGCTCTGGCACTTCCTGCACTTCCGCTTGGAAGTCGTCACCCGTCGCCTGGAAAACGAACTGGCGTCACTGGAGCGGCGGATCCACATCCTGGAAGGTTTCGCGCTGATCTTCGACGCGCTCGATCAGATCATCAAGATCATTCGCCAGTCGGACGGCAAAGCCGACGCGGCCGAAAAAATCATGAAACGGTTTCCGGCCAGCAAAGGTGGCTTGGACGCCGAGCAGACCGACGCGATCCTGGAACTGAAACTGTATCGCTTGGCGCGTCTGGAAATCAATCTGATCCTGGATGAACTCAAAGACAAAAAGAAACGCGCCCAACAGATCCGTAAACTGCTCAACGAAGACACCAAGGACACCAACGCCTCGGGCCGCTGGAAAATCGTCCGCGAAGAAATCGAGGGGCTGATCACGACCTACGCAAGCGACGCGGCTAGCCGTCGTCGGACCGAGATCAATGCCGTCGAAGTCGAAGTCGAGTATTCGGTCGAAGACTTTATCGTCGCCGAAAACTGCCACGTCCTGGTCACCACCGACGGCTGGGTGAAACGGCAAAAACAAATCGTCGATCCCTCCAAGAGTCGACTCCGCCAAGGCGATTCGGTGCTCGCCTGCATCGCCGGCAGCACCCGCGCCACCCTCGGTCTGTTCTCGTCCCTGGGGGTTTGCTACACGACCCGTTTCATCGACATCCCCGCTTCGACGGGCTTCGGAGAACCGATCCAAAAGCTGTTCAAGATGAAGGACGGCGAACGCATCATCGCAGCGATCTCGTTCGACCCGCGTTGCATCGGCAAGATTCACGAAGACCCCAAGCACCCCGATTACTGTCCCGAAATCCACGCCTTCGCCGCCTCGAGCAACGGCTTTGCTCTGCGTTTCGGACTGGCCCCGTTTGCCGAACCGTCGACCCGCAGCGGGCGCCGGTACGCCCGCGTCACCGGCGACGCCGCCATCATCGACGTGATCCCGATCAGCGGCAGCGAAATCATTCTGGCCGTCTCGGAAAACTGTCGCGCGATCGTGTGTGAATCCGAAGAAGTCAATTATCTCTCCGGAGCCGGAAAAGGCGTCACCCTGATCCGATTGGCCAGCGGTGATCGCCTGCTCGGATTCAAAGCCAGCAGCGGCGACCGTGACCTGTTGACCATCGAAACCAACCGCGGCGCACGCAAAACCGTCTCCACCGCCAAGTACCGCGTCACCAGTCGCGGTGGCAAAGGCGTCGAGCTGCAAAAGAACGGCAAGATCGCCAAGATCATCTCGCCGCCCATCGCCGCCCCCACGCCCTTCGACGACGATTGACGCCCCACCTCCCTGTCTCCTTGTCTCCCCGCCTCCCTGTCTCGATCATCCATGACAGCAATCGCCACGAAATCGAACTACAACGCCGACGCCATCGTCGCACTCGAAGGCCTGGACCCGGTCCGGAAGCGTCCGGGCATGTACATCGGGGGCGTTGGCACCGCGGGGCTGCACCATCTGATCTGGGAAATCGTCGACAACTCGGTTGACGAAGCGATGAACGGCCACGCCAGTGAGATCGTGGTCACGCTTCACAAAGATGGTCAAACCATTTCGGTCGCCGACAACGGCCGCGGCATCCCGGTCGACAAGCACCCCAAGACGAAAAAGCCCGCGCTCGAAATGGTGCTGACGATTCTGCACGCCGGCGGCAAATTCGAAGGCCAGAACTACAAGACCGCCGGCGGTCTGCACGGCGTCGGGGCGTCGGTGGTCAACGCGCTCAGCAAAGAACTGACGGCGGTGGTTCGTCGCGACGGCGCGCAGTACAAGATGGAATTCCAACGCGGCAAGCCGACGTCGAAACTTAAGAAACTCAAGGGCGCCATCCGCGGCAGCGGGACGACGATCACGTTCACCCCCGACCCGCAGATCTTTCCCAAGACGACGTTCGATTCGACGTTGATTCGCGCCCGCCTGGAAACGGCCAGCTTCTTGCACCGTGGCGTCAAAGTCACCTACGTCGATGAAGTCGCCAAGACCAAAGAATCGTTCGTTCACGAACAAGGCATCGTCGACTTTCTCAACAAAGTCCTGAAGGAACGAAAGGCGCGTCCGATCCACGCGACTCCCTTCAGCCATTCGGTCGACGACGACATGCGATTCGAAGTCGTCTTGCAGTGGACCGAATCGACCGACGAACACGTCCGCAGCTACGTCAATGGAATCCCGACCGGCAGCGGCGGAACCCATGAAAACGGTTTCCGTGGCGGGCTGAACAAGGCCGTGCGAAACTACATCGACACCCACAATCTGACGCCGCGTGGCGTCAAGATCACCCACGAAGACATCCGCGAAGGAATGGTGGGGATCATTTCAGTCTTCGTCAGCGAGCCGCAATTCCAGGGTCAAACCAAAGACCGCTTGAACAACCCGGAAGTCCAGACGTCCGTCGAAGCTGCGGTGCGCGGCGAAATCGAACAATGGATGAACAGCAATCGATCCATCGCCGACTCGATCGTCGCACGGATCATCGCCGCCGCCCGCGCCCGTGCCGCCTCCCGAGCCGCGTCCGAAGCCGTCTCACGCAAGGGCGGTGCGAAACGAACGATGCTGCCGGGCAAACTGAGCGATTGTCTGTCCAGCGGAAAGATGGAGTCCGAGCTGTTTATCGTCGAAGGTGATTCCGCCGGTGGTAGCGCGAAACAAGGCCGCGATCGAAACTATCAAGCCATCCTTCCGCTCCGCGGAAAAGTCCTGAACACCGAAAGCGCGACGCTGAAGAAGATTCTGGACAACAAAGAAATCCAAGACATGGTCGCGTCACTCGGTTGCGGGATCGGCCCCAAGATGGACATCGGCGGTCTCCGCTACGGCCGCATCATCCTGTTGGCCGATGCCGATTCCGATGGACACCACATCACGACGTTGCTGTTGACGTTCTTCTATCGCCATATGCCACAGTTAATTTCCGACGGGCGTCTATTCATCGCCGTCCCGCCGCTGTATCGAATCGACTTGGGCAAGGAAACCTACTGGGCCAAAGACGACGCCCATCGCGAAGAAATCTTGAAGAAGCATGGCGGACGGGCCAAACCGGAAATCACGCGTTTCAAAGGACTCGGCGAAATGATGCCCAAAGTCCTCTGGCAAACCACGCTCAACCCCGCCCAACGTCAACTGCTGCGGGTGGAAGTCGACGACCAACTGGAAACCGACCGCGTGATCAGCGACCTGATGGGGCGCGATGCATCAGCCCGGTTCCGGTTCATCATGGACCGCGCCGCAGACGCCGAAGTGGATGTTTAGGTGCGGCTGCGTTGGTGGCAAAACAATGGTGGCAAAACAATAACAGCACCGAAGTCGTCGACAGACGCTCCCCACTTTATCGTTTTGCCCCTATCGTTTTGCCCCTCAATCTCCAACTCGGGACTGAGAGAACAACGGTTTGATGGCTCAAGCTTCCAACTTGACAGCCAACCGCAACAACTCCACCACCGCTTCGGCGGCTTCGTTGCCTTTGTTGCCGACCGTTCCGCCGCTGCGCTGCAGCGCTTGTTCGAGCGTGTTGCAGGTCAA